>JAESUI010000212.1 GCA_016763135.1 Flavobacteriales bacterium | reverse complement strand
TTGCCAAGGTAGTTTGGCATAAAAACAAGAAAAATGAAACAACATATTTTAATACTATTTTTTTTAGCGCTGGGGGCAAACATGTCTGCTCAGAATTATGAGTCGTTTGAAGAGTTGAAAAATGAAATTATTTCTAAAACAATTCCTTTAATCAGTGCTGAAGACCTTAAGAAAGTGGAGAATACAAAAAAACCATTATTAATTATAGATGCACGAGAAAAGAAGGAATATAATGTTAGTCATATCAAAAAAGCAAAATATGTTGGATATGATAATTTTAAAATCTCAAAACTAAAAAGGGTTGACAAAAACACAACGATTGTTGTTTATTGTTCTGTTGGATATCGAAGCGAGAAGATAGGTGAAAAGTTGAAAAAAGCCGGGTTTAAAAAAGTGATGAATTTACAAGGGGGTATTTTTGATTGGAAAAATAAAGGTTATCCTGTTTATGACAATAAAGGAAAAGAGACAAAAAAAATTCATACCTACAGTAAGTCTTGGGGAAAATGGTTGACTAAAGGAGAAAAAATCTATGAGTAAAACACTCCTCATTGTCTTTGTTAAAAACATTAGACTTGGAAAGGTTAAAACACGCTTAGCTAAAACAATTGGAACAGAAGGAGCGTTTCACGTTTATAAACACCTCGTTGAGATTACCGAAAATGTTGCCAATCAAATTTCTTCAGATAAAAGAGTTTATTTTTCAGATGTGATAATTGATGAAAAATGGCAGAAAACAGCAAAATTCATTCAAAAAGGAGGTGATTTAGGTGAAAAAATGCAAAATTCATTCAAAAAAGGACAAAAAGATGGTTTTGATAAAATCGTACTAATCGGTTCTGATTTACCAGATGTTTCTTCAGAAATTATTCAACAAGGATTTGATGAGTTAAATAATAATGAAGTTGTTTTTGGCCCAGCAGAAGATGGAGGTTATTATTTAGTGGGAATGACAAAACCGCATTTCTCCATTTTTAAAAACAAACAATGGAGCACAGAAACTCTTTTAAAAGAAACTACAAACGAACTTAAAGAAAAAGGCGTTAGCTTTTCATTGCTCAAAACATTAAATGATGTTGATACGATAGAAGACTTGAAAGGCTCTTCAATAGCAGGTAAATTTGAAGGGTTAATTAAGTCTACTCTTTAGTGTCTCAATTCAGTGTCATTCCTATTCTTAATGAAGCAGAAGGGTAGGGTTAATAGAATTTTTCATAAACAGAGTGGAACTTTCCGTTTTGAAACATATACTCTTTTTCATCAATAAAAAAATGTTCGCCATTTTTAAATTTTTCTAGATTAGTAATATCTGAACTAACGGTATGAACAGTTCCTTTTGTTTGTCGTGCTAAATCTAAGTACTGAATATTAATTCTGTTTTCTGCTCCGCACAAAATAATATGAACAGGCTTTTTAATTTTTTTAAGGTATTTGTAATCTCTCATGCTTTCCATATTGTCAGCAACTAAAATAATTTCATCAGCATCAGGGTATTGTTTTATGCCATCAATAATTGCTTCTATATCATTTTCTAAATGTTCTCCACCGCCCGAACCATTGCGCATGCATTTTGCTGTGGTTTTTATTACTGCCTCTAAACTTTTATTTTTGGTAATGTAAATACCCTTAGTTTCTAAAGGCTTTTTCTTGTTAGAGGCTTTTTCATCTCCATCATTAAAAAAAACAAAATACTTAGCAGTTTTATTTTCAGCCTGTTTTTTTAACCACACAATAACCTGAGAAATATAAGGCGACATACTTCCTGTAACATCAGTAACTACAATAAAGTTTTTCCAACCTTTATTTCTTATGAAAGCATTTAACACTGTAGAATCATTGTATAATGTTTGGTCGTAAAAGAAATCAGGAGTAGAGGGGGGCAGAACAGTATCTTTATGCCAAGTGGTATCATGGATGTAGCCAAACTGTTTATCATAGTGGGTTTTAATAGTATAAACTTTAGGGGTTGTATCATTGTCTAAGCTATCTTGTTTTATTAAAGAAGCTACCAATTCTTCTAAATAATTTGCTTCTAGATCAAGTGTATTATTTGTTGAGTTAGGACGAAATGTTACAATAAACCCATGAAACATTTTATTACACTCTTCAGGAGAACGGCCATTGGTTTGGCTAATTAATTTAAAATCCCAAAATCTATTTTCAAATAAATTAGGCACTAATCTATTTAACTCAATGAGGCGATTTTTATTAAGTTGTTTTTGATTAAAGGACGTTGATTTTCGATACTTGGTGTAAACAAGCTCTAATTTAATAGTGACACGCTCCTTTAATTTCTTTTTTTGTTCAGGATTTAAAACGGTTTCTTTTGCAAAAGGCATAGAAATATAAAGTTGGTTTTCTTGGAGTTGAGAAACATCCATTAAGTCGACAAACTTTGGTGTTGCATTTATTAACGCACGATAAGTTTGAGCTGAACTAATTTGTGAGCAGCAAAAAATAAGTAAGAAATAAAAAATCCGCATTAAGCCTTGTTATGTTACCTTTGCAATATACACACAACTTTAAATAACCGACTATATTGCAAAAAGTAAAAGCTAAAAAACACCTTGGGCAACATTTTTTAACCGATTTAAGTATCGCAAAAAAGATAGTTGACAGTCTTTCACAAACAGCGCAATATAAAAAAGTTGTTGAGGTAGGCCCTGGAATGGGTGTGCTAACGCAATACCTGATAGAGCATAAAAACTATAAGACTTTTCCAGTAGATGTGGATAGAGAATCTATTGGCTATTTGGTTGAAAAATACCCAAGTTTAAAAGGCAGTATCATATTTGGAGACTTTTTGAAAATGGATTTAAATGACATTATTAAAGATGAACCTTTTGCTGTAATTGGAAATTTCCCTTACAATATTTCTTCTCAAATTTTATTTAAGGTGCTGGATTATAAAGACCAAATTCCAGAAGTGGTAGGGATGTTTCAGAAAGAAGTAGCAGAGCGTTTTGCTGCTGACCCTGGATCCAAAACCTATGGAATAACCAGTGTTTTGTTACAAGCATTTTATAATGTGGAGTATTTATTTACTGTTGGGCCAGAAGTTTTTGATCCACCACCAAAAGTACAATCGGCAGTTATTCGGTTTGTTAGAAATGAGAAAATGACGCTTGATTGTGATGAAAAACGTTTTAAAACGATTGTTAAAATGGCTTTTGGTCAACGCAGAAAAATGATGCGTAAATCGTTAAAAAGCTTGTTAAACGAGGGAAATAAGGACCATGAAATTTTAACCAAACGACCAGAACAGCTAAGTGTTGAGCAGTTAGTTGAACTGACAAATATGATTGGCTAATAACTAAGTTTTTACCTCCTCACCATAATTTTATACCTTTGCAGCGCTAAAAAGCGAGAAATCATGCAATTCGAATTAACCAAAGAATATTTAGAACAACTTAATATTGCTGTAGAAAGCAAGATTGAGGCTAAAATTCTGGAGCTTATAGACGGACTCCATGCGGTTGATATTGCTGAAATTTTAGATGAGCAATCGACTAAAGAGGCAAAGGCATTTTATGCTCTTTTACCTGAAGAGCTTGTTGCAGATGCTTTAGTAGAGTTAGATGAAGATACTCGTGAAAAATTCTTAGAAGAAATTTCATCTGAAGAAATTGCAGAAAAAATTATTGATAACCTTGATTCTGATGATGCTGCTGATGTTATTGGAGAATTGTCTGAAGAAAAACAAGATGAGGTAATTTCTCATATTGAAGATATTGAGCAGGCTGGAGATATTATAGATCTATTAAACTATGATGAGGATACTGCTGGGGGATTAATGGCTAAAGAGCTAGTAAAAGTTAATATTGATTGGGATGTAGCTACCTGCATAAAAGAAATTAGAGAGCAAGCAGAAGAGGTTGAAAAACTGTATACCGTATATGTGGTTGATGAAAATGATATTCTGCAAGGAAGAATTTCTTTAAAGAAACTATTATTGGCTCCAGAGAATAAGAAAGTAAAAGACGTTTATAATGACGAGCTAATATTAGTACAAGTTGATATTGAAAGCGAAGAAGTAGCTCAAATCATGGATAAGTATGATTTGGTAGTTATTCCTGTTATTGATGAAATAGGTCGTTTATTAGGAAGAATTACCATTGATGATGTGGTTGATGTGATAAGAGAAGAAGCAGAGAAAGATTACCAAATGGCATCAGGTATTTCTGAGAATGTTGAATCTTCTGATAGTACTTGGTCGCACACAAGAGCTCGCTTGCCCTGGTTGTTAATTGGTCTTTTTGGTGGTATTTTGGGTGCTCAAGTTATCGAGGCCTATGAAGATCAAATAAGAATTCATGCAGGGATGGCATTGTTTATTCCTTTAATTGCGGCAATGGCAGGAAATGTTGGCGTTCAATCTTCGGCAATTGTGGTGCAAGGGCTGGCTAATAATTCTTTGGGATTAGATGGTTTAGGCAAAAGGTTATTTAAAGAATTGTTGGTTGGGTTAATTAATGGGGCTGTTTTAGGTTCGTTAATCTTCGGGTATAATTTCTTTTTTAGTGATGATTTAACATTGAGTTTTATTGTCAGCATATCACTTGTCTCTGTTATTGTTTTTGCTGCAATTTTTGGAACTTTAGTTCCATTAATGTTGGACAAATATAAAATAGACCCTGCCTTAGCAACGGGTCCGTTTATTACCACAGCGAACGATATTTTTGGGTTATTCCTTTATTTTTACATCTTTTATTTAATGTACAATTGATGCCAAATAAAGTGCTTTTTTTAGACATCGTTCACCCTGTTTTAGAAGAACGACTAACCGCTTTAGGCTATAGTTGCGAACACGATTTAGATTCCAATAAACTAGGAATAGAGAATAAAATTGCTTCTTATTTTGGAAT
>JAESUI010000211.1 GCA_016763135.1 Flavobacteriales bacterium | reverse complement strand
TGGTTTCTTTTAAAATAGGCTTATTTCCACTAATGGTAGATTTAGGGTTAATCAATTCTGTTGGGCTTAACGTAGACCCACATTTCTCACATTGATCTCCATAAGCACCGTCAAATCCACATTTAGGACAAGTACCAACAATATATCTGTCAGCTAAAAACTGATTGTTTTCCTCATCATAAAATTGCTCGGTAGTCTTTTCAATAAAAGCACCTTTTTTGTGCAGGTCTTTAAAAAACGCACTTGCAGTTTCGTGATGTAACTTAGAAGATGTTCTATGATATATATCGAATTCAATACCAAAATCAGCAAAAGCTTTTTTAATAATGGTGTGATTTTTATCTACAATTGCTTGAGGAGTAGTGTTTTCTTTTTTAGCTCTAAGTGTAATGGCAGCACCATGCTCATCAGAACCGCAAACAAATAAAACATCTTTTCCTTTACCTTTTAAATATCGTGAATAAATATCAGCAGGTAAGTAGCATCCCGCAATGTGACCCAAATGTAATGGCCCATTGGCATAAGGTAATGCAGCTGTTATAGTATGTCTTTTTTTTTCCATGAATTATTACCGGATTTATTCCGGTATCTTTTTATTTGGCAGATTCCGCAACAAATGCGGAAAGGCAATAATTCGTAATTTTCGTGCAAAAGTACGTTTTGCAAATCTAATATGGTAAAGATGAGAATGGAAAAACCAGCAACTCTTAAAAAAGGAGATAAAGTAGCAATAGTTTCTACTGCTCGTAAGATTTCAGAAGAAGAAATTAGACCAGCAATTGAGGTGCTCAATAAGTGGGGATTAATTGTTGTTTTGGGAGAAAATTTATACAATGAGGATAACCAGTTTTCTGGTACTACTGTGCAGAGAACAAGTGATTTTCAAAATGCTTTGGATGATGAAATGGTGAAAGCTGTTTTTTGTGCACGAGGAGGGTATGGTACTGTTAAAATTATTGATGAATTAGATTTTAGTAAGTTTATTAAAGATCCAAAATGGATAGTTGGATATAGTGATGTAACGGTTTTACACAATCACATTAATGAGAATTTTAACATTCAGACATTACATGCTACAATGCCTATTAATTTTCCAACTAATACTAATGAAAGTTTAGAGAGTTTAAAAGCAGTACTGTTTGGAGAGGAGTTGAGTTATGAGTTTGAAGCGCATCAATTAAATAAAAAAGGAACTGCGGAAGGAATTTTAGTAGGAGGCAACTTATCTATTATTTATAGTTTAACAGGAACTAAATCTCAGCTTAATACTTCTGGAAAAATCTTATTTATTGAAGATTTAGATGAGTATCTCTATCATGTTGATAGAATGATGATGAATTTAAAAAGAGCGGGAATGTTGGAGGAATTGTCGGGGTTAATTGTTGGTGGAATGTCAGGGATGAATGATAATGATATCCCTTATGGAAAAACAGCAAATGAAATCATTTTAGATACTGTTTCAGGTTATAATTATCCAGTATGTTTTGACTTTCCTGCGGGACATTTAGATGATAATAAAACCCTAATTATGGGTGGGAAAGTAGCGCTAAATGTTGGTGAAAATTGTAGTTTAAAGTTTCTGTAATTGAGATGTCTTAATACTTCGACATTCCGATAGCTATCGGAATCAGTATGATCTTTTTTCTCTAACTCTTAAACTCTTTGTACCCTGTAGGTATTTTAAATTTATTTGCGTCAATTTTCTTTTTTGTCATTTTAGTAGTTTCTAGCTTAGATTTAAGCTTGCCATCTAGCCCCGTTGTTTTACCAACTATTGGAAAAAATCCCGCATTTTCAGGTATTTGCATAAAAAACAACGCTTCTTTGTCTTTTCTGTTTAGAGCTGAGAGTAATGATTTAAAGAAGAAATAATTGCCATTATCAATCACCCAATATTCTGCTTTGGTTTTCATATCTTTATTGGTCACTGTCCATTTCACACAGTTGTAACCAAGTATTTTTTTCTTTTCAGATGTTTTAAAAGTTTCACATTTACTTAAATCTTTAACGCTTGGTTTCGATTTAATATTCATGTGTAACTTTCTGTCATGATTAATGGCTGTTACTTTTTTAGTTTTTAAGTCAATTAGCATTGTTCCACTAACTGTCCCATCTTTTTTTAATTCATCTATTCTTACCATACTTGATGTAACATAGTAAATATATTTTGTTTCATCATAATGATTTTTCTTGGTAAACTCAATTGTTCCTTCAAAATTTTGGGCCATAATAATAGTTGTAATTATTAGGCAAAGGGTAAGAGTAATAGGTTTCAGAAAATTCATAACAGTAGTTTTAAATCAAAGCAAGGTTACTAATAATGAGTTTGAAAGAGAGACAAATGCTTTTAAAAAAATAAATACTTTTACACATATTGTTAATTTAATGAAACTCTATTTTGAAGAGTATGCAATACTCATTCAAAATATGTTGTTGAATTAATCCTATTAAATAATTGGGATCTATACTAAAAGATAACATGGCTGAGCATAATCTGTTAGGAGAAAAAGGAGAAAGAATTGCTGTTGAGTTTCTTGAGGAGATTGGCTATGAAATTATAGCAACTAACTGGCAAGAAAAGAAATTTGAAATTGACATTATAGCTATTAATCAAGAAGAAATTATTTTTGTTGAGGTTAAAACTAGGAGTACTGATGTGTTTGGAGCTCCAGAAGAAGCTGTTACACAAACAAAACAACAACACTTAATTAATGGCGCAGATTATTATATTCAAGAAAAAGAAATTGATTTAGAATGTCGGTTTGATGTTATTTCAATTATTCTTAATTCAAATCAAAAAGAAATAAAGCACATTAAAAATGCATTTTATCCAGAAGCTTAGGGAGTTATTATTTCAATAATATCTTCTCCAGTGGCTACATCTTTTGCATAAATTTCGACAGATGTAATATTGGGAAACCAAAATGTCCCACCATCTAATTGAATAAAAATTCGATCCATTTTAAGTAGTTTTCCATTGTATTTTGTATAAACTTCAAATTGGTTATTTTTTTTCTTTTTTAGTGTAAAAAATATTTTATCATACGATACAAATTTAAATGTAGCATATTCATCGTTTATGTTTATGAATTTTAAACCATAAGCAAATTTCTGCTGAATCCACGTTAATGGTTTGATAGTACCTCCCTCTGTATTTTTTCTCCAGTAAACACTAATTGGAGCTTTGCTGTCAAGGTCACCAACGTTATCTATATTAACATCATAAAATATTTGATTGTTATCCTTACTTCGCTCAATTTTAAAAAGAGAAGTGATAGAATTAGAAGTGATATCTACTTCAGGATTAGTAAACCCTAGAATAAGCATAACAATAGATATCCCTAATATAACTTTAAATGATTTCATATAACAAACTTATTGGAATAGTTGGAAAGGTGCTTCAAAAAACTAGAAAAGGATCTAAAATGTCTTTTTCACTACGTTTATTTTTTTTGAAATTTACTTCAAAATCTAAATCGTTTAAATGTTGATATACTCAGCAATAGAAGATAAATATAACAAATTAATATATTTTTGTTAATCATTTGATGACACAATTAGTTATATTTGTTCATATAAAATGATGTAAAGTGGTGATAATAAGCCAAATATATTTTTTAAACCTAATCTAAATCGATTTAGGTAAAATAACAAGAAATAATCGAGAAACCGATTTAAAACAATTTGACAATGAAAAATATTTATAAAATATTAATTGCCCTTTTTTTTCTGGGATTAACACAAACTTCTTTTACTCAATGCACAAATGGAACTCAGTATGGAGGCACTTCTGCTCCGACAGGAGGA
>JAESUI010000210.1 GCA_016763135.1 Flavobacteriales bacterium | reverse complement strand
CAACTGGCAACTCAGAAGTTTTAAATTCTTCCATCCAATCTAACGCCTTAGCTCCAGTATCGGAAAATTTTAAGGGCGGTATGTCATAAGATATTAATTCTGAAGCAATCATATTAATCGAATAGTTTCTACTTTTGTATACTTAATATACGAAGTATCTACACCAAAAGTACTAATTACAATGACTAAGTTAAGTGTAAACATTAATAAAATTGCAACCATTAGAAATGCCCGAGGCAATAATTTACCTGATTTAGTTCAAGTGGCTAAAGACTGTGAAAAATTTGGCGCCCAAGGAATAACTGTTCATCCAAGACCTGATGAAAGACATATTACTTATCAAGATGTATATGATTTAAAGCCTGTAGTTTCTACTGAATTTAACATTGAAGGTTTTCCGAACATCTCTTTTATTAATTTGGTGTTAGAGGTAAAACCTCATCAAGTAACATTGGTTCCTGACCCACCTGGAGTGCTTACTTCTAATGCCGGATGGGACACACTAAAACAAAAAGATTTTTTGAAAGAAGTAATTTCTGAATTTAAATCGGCAGGAATAAGAACTTCTATTTTTGTAGATACCAAAATAGTGAATATTGAAAATGCCATTGAAACAGGAACTGATCGGATAGAACTTTATACTGGTCCATATGCTGATAATTTTAACTCAAATAAGGAAGATGCTATCACCTCATTTGTGAAAGCTGCAAATCTTGCTAATGAATTAAACTTAGGAATAAACGCTGGGCACGATTTGAATTTAGACAACCTAAATTACTTTAAGAACAATATTAATGGCCTTTTAGAAGTTTCTATAGGACACGCATTAATCTGTGATTCATTATATCACGGATTAGAAAATACCATAAAAAAATACCTCGATTGTCTAAAATAATGAGATCCCGTTCTTCAACGGAATTAGTTCAGCTTCTCTCTATAAATAGAGGAGTTTCACTAAAATAAAATATTGGAACACAATTTGTTACATTTGTTATTAATAAATCAAATCTGATGAGGAAAATAAAAACAGTTAGTATATTGCTTCTTTTTGTCTTTGCAATTGCAATAACATCTTGCTCAAGCAATAGAAAATGTAATGGCAATAGAGGAATAAAAACCCCAATGGGAAATATGTAATCTTATGAGATTTTTACCACTAATTATAATTATCACATTTCTCTCTTGTAAGTCAATCGAGAAAGCTAATCCTATTGAAAAAACAACAGAAAACATTGTTTTTACAGAGTTAAGTAAAGGAACCAACGGTAATTTTACTGATAAATTAACTAAAGTAGTTACCAACCAAACAGATTTTAATTCGATTTGGACAGCTGCTCACGAACGCTTTTCCGAACAGCCTAAACCACCAAGAATAGATTTTGAAAACAAGATGATTGTTCTAGTTGCTATGGGAATTCAGAACTCTGGCGGGCATACAATTGAAATATCTTCAGCATTAGAAAGTAAGTCTGACATTATAATAAACATCCTTGAAACAACACCTGGAACAACATGTGTTTCTTCTGATGTAATGACATTCCCATATCAAATCGTAGAACTAAAAAAATCTGAAAAACAAGTTGTTTTTAAGACAAGTAATAAGGTTTACGAATGCGAAGAATAAAACTACTTTTAAAGTAGTTTTTTTGCTGTAGTTGCAACAAAATCTTTCAAATAATAGGGCTCAAAATAAGCTACATCTTCAAATTCTTTTTTATTGAATTTCTCTAATGCTATTTGATTAATAAACTGAGCAGAAGGCAATCCTTTTTCAGAAAAAATTGCATTTGTATTTTCTCCTAACGCTTCTTTACACTTCTCTGATCCATCTCCAAAAAAAATAACTTTGTTTTTTTTCAAAGATTCGGCAAAAGAAGTTGAATCAATAATTTTAGCAGAAACAGGTTCCACTAAATTATTATTACCATCATAAAGAGCAGTATAAACTTCCATTCTGCGCGCATCAATCATTGGGCAATACAAACTAGATTGTTCTACTTTTGACATGCCAAGAGCCATTGCTTGAAGTGTATCAATAGCTATTAGTGGTTTATTTAACGCATAACACAATCCTTTTGCTACAGAAACTCCAATCCTTAACCCTGTATAAGATCCCGGACCCTTACTTACTGCCACAGCATCTATATCGCCTAATTTTAATCCTGCTTCTTTTAATATCTCCTGAATAAAAACAGTTAGTTTTTCTGAATGAGAATATTCTCCACCCTCCTCTTTTAAAGCCAGTAATTTATCGCCATCAGAAATGGCTACAGAACATATTTTAGTGGATGTTTCTATTCCCAGAATTATACTCATTTGATAGTATTTTAATTTCTACTCTCCTGTTTGCAGACTGCTGATGTTCACTTTTAGGCTCAGGATAAAGCATCTTAGAATTACCATAGCCTTTAAAGTCTATTCGATCTTTATCAATTCCATTTTTTATTAAAAATCCTTTCACCGCATAAGCTCTGCTATAAGATAGATCTTTGTAGTCTTGTGAATTTTTTTTTCCTGGCCCATTTACGTGACCTTCAACTTCTATAACAACTTTAGAATTTTGTTTCATAAAGGAAAGTAATGAGTTTAAAGAACTTCTTGCAGTGGGTAAAAAATCTGAACGATTACCATAAAACTGAATATTTTTTAAATTTACTTTTTTACCTGGAGCAATTTTTTCTAATAAAATTTTGGTGGAATATTCTAATTCTGCTTTCGATATTTTAACTGTTTTTGAAGTTAACATATATCCTTTTGAGTAAGCTTCAATCAGTACATCGTGATTTTTTTTAACGATATAGGTTGTATATACATCAATAGTATCAATGGTTATTACTGCTTTTTTCAAACCAGAAATACTTACATTACTTTTTACCAATTTTTGAGTTAAAGCATCAACTATTGATAGCTGAAAAAGTGTTTTTACAGATTCTTTTTTTTCAGGTTTAACCTCTTTTACTACCAACAGCACTTTTTTCTTTACTGGATAATGTAAAATTAAAGTATGCTTTCCTCCTGACCGTTTTGGGTTATTTACTACTAAAACATATCGTTCTCCTTTATGAACGTGAATTGGCCTACTGTATTTGTTGTTAACTCCAGCACCTACAAAATTCTCTTTTGCTGCTCGAGACAACCCTGTTATTGGGCTTCTTGACAAGTTCGTTCTGATTGGTGAAATTTGATTTTCTTTAATTAAATTGCAGAAGCCTTTCTTATATTCGAATAATAAAAAATCCCAATCATCATTCTTATTTTCTGTAATAATATCAAAAGTGAGAACCCCATCTATTGGAGTTTTAATAAAATACCATATTGAATTTTTCTCTTCCTCAAACTTTATTTTATTAGCTAACTCATTTCCATCAAACTCCTTTTTATGTCCATAACCCGAAATGGCGCCTGTATGATAAATAGTATCTTACAATATTACCATATCATCACAATCAGCGTTTTGGCTAATTAGGCTAGATGCAAAAAGCAAGAAGCAAAAGAATAAGACTTGTATTTTTTTGGTTAAAAACATTACTACAAAATTACTTGTTTTATATGGCTTGCTAAAATTGTGCCTACTTGACTTTATCGATTAAAAACGCTAACTTCGTTTACAGCAATTTTATATTTGAATTTATCCTGAGCTAGTTTATGCTGAGCGTAGTCGAAGTAAAGGGTTAAAACGTGACATAGAAGAATATTGCCTACCATTAAATAACACATGAAAAACACCATATATTCACTTCTTTTAATTTTACTTTTTTCTTGCGCACAAAAAAAGAATATTCAAGAACAAGTAATTATAGATAGAATTGAATATATCTACGATTTAAAAACTTTAATTAATGATGAAATTTGGGAAGGATTTTCTAACAAAAAATTTGACTTACCACTTATTTATTATACAAATTCATTCTGTTACATAGTCAATCCTACAGATAAAATTATATCAAAATTTCAACCTGAATTAATCCATGAAAACGATTTAATTAAAGTTTACAAAACAAAACTCATTGACAGTCTTCCTTTTCATATGGAAACATCCATTGAATTTGGTAATGACACGGCCTCCTATAGTTACAAATCTCCAATTATGAATTGTAGTAGTGTTGAGATAACAAATCAAACAATATCAGATGTAAACTCAACTGAATTATGGTCTACAATGATTCTTCACGAATATTTTCATGGATTCCAATTTAAACATTCAAAATACCAAAATCACATAAAAGACATAAAGGACATTGTTCCGGGATTCTCGGAAGACAGTCTTAAGGACATTTATACAACTAATACTTGGTTCAAAACATTAGTAGATAGGGAAAATAAATTCTTGTTAGATGCCATTTTATCTGACAACCCTGAGGAGGTAGATCAATTAATTGATTCAGTATTTACTACACGGGATAAAAGAAGGGCTGAAGTACAAGAAAATTTAAATATTGACATT
>JAESUI010000209.1 GCA_016763135.1 Flavobacteriales bacterium | reverse complement strand
CAAGAAAGATAAAAAACCTGCTTTAAAAGCGGCTGGGTTACTGGTTTTGTTGTTTATAACGATACTTATAGACAACACTATGGATTTCCCTGATAATCCTATAACCTATACATTAATAGTAGCCCTGATAATTGGGTTTGTGTATTTATTAACGCCTTCTTTTATTATTAGACGCTGGAAAATAATCTTGTTGTACTTCGTCCCTATTTTACTGTATTTTACATATATCCGTATGTTTTCAGATGGTTTAGAAGTGTATCTAGAATTAAAGGAGACTAATGATCTCATAGCTTTCTTAATTCCATTTCCGATTTTCATGGGGATATGTATATGGCTATATGACCAGTGGAAATGGGTGAAAACTATGAAAGCAGATCAAACAAAGACTGAACTATCCTTGCTGAAAACACAAATAAGTCCACATTTCTTTTTCAATACTTTAAATAACTTATATGCGCTTACAGTAAAAAAATCTGATGAAGCACCAGGAGTTATTTTAAAACTATCGGATATGATGCGATATACCATATATGAAGGTAGAAAAGATCTTGTTCCACTTAAAGATGAAATTACTTACTTAGAAAACTACATCGAACTACATAAGATTAGATACCATAAGAGTGTTACTATTCAATTTGAACATGAAATTGAAGAAGGAGATGTTGTTTCTCCTTTATTATTTATCATTTTATTAGAAAATGCACTAAAGCACGGTGTTGAATCCTTATCGCAGGATGCCTTTGTTAAAATGAGTTTGAAATCTAACGCTAAAGAAGTACATTTTACAATCGAAGATAATTTTGACGAGAATAAAGAAGACACAGAAAGAGGTATTGGTTTAGATAATTTAAAAAATCGATTATCTTTAATTTATCCTAAAAGGCACGAGTTTACAATTTCAGAAAAAGGAAATGTCTTTTTAGCAGATTTAAAAATAAAAAAGTATGATTAAATATATTATTGTTGACGATGAGCCTTTGGCTCACGATCTCATTGAGGGGTTCTGTAGTATGCTTCCTCATTTAAAATTAGAAAAACATTGCTACAATGCTATGGAGGCAATGGAGTGTTTAAATGAGAGTACTGTTGATTTTATGTTTTTGGATATTAATATGCCAAAATTAAATGGGTTAGACTTTTTAAGAACGTTAGCCAATCCACCTAAAACGATCATTACTACCGCTTATAAAGAACATGCTTTAGAAGGATATGAGTTAAATATTGTTGACTATTTATTAAAGCCATTTAGTTTTGAACGTTTGGTGAAGGCCGTAAATAAGGTTGTACAAACTAAAGTGAAAGCAACAGAAATAAAAGGGATCTCAAATTTAGAAAGTGGTCATCGTTTTTTTATTAAAGGGGATAAGAAATATCATCAAATTGCTTCTGATGATATTTTGTATATTGAAGCATATGGTAATTACACCAAAATATTTGTCAAAGAAGAGATGATTGTTAGCCATGAAAAAATATCAAATTTTGAAGAATTGCTACCAAAAGATTCTTTTTTAAGGGTTCATAAATCATTTATAGTAGCTCTTAATAAGATAAAGCTCATTGAAGGTAATCGTATTCAGTTTAAAACACATACAATTCCTATTGGAGAAACATATAAAAGTAAAATTAATAGTCTTTTATAATTCTTAACATCATTTCTTGTAATTGTCGGAAGTACTTTTTGTTTTGATAAATTATTCTTTTTGATCGTAAACCGTTTCTTCATAAAATGATTTATACCCAATAAGCCTGGCAATTGGGGTTAATAACTTAAAAACTACTTTTAAAACCTTCCAATTGGGATGTGCTAATCTTATTTCCTTTTCAAAATTAAGTAATATCAGCGCAGTTCTAAAAATATTAGGAGTTCCACTTTTATTCAACTTACCCTCTTTTGCTAACACAAAGAATGATTCAAACAGGCTGTCAATTTTCAATGCAGGAAAAAACTCCTGAATATAATGTGCATCAGTGTTCCCAGAATTATAAAAAGAATGAGGTATATTTTTAGGAATAGAAATTATATCTCCAGCTGAGGCTAATCGTTCCTTACCATCTATCGTAAATAAAAGTTGGCCCTGTGTAACGGTAAACCGATTTTCTTGATAGGGATGATAATGTGATTTTTCTCTTTTCGTGGTAACCGGGCTAACGCACTCAATCTTTAGTTGTGTGCCATTGGTTTCTGCCCATGTTTCTAAAAATGTCATTTTTTGTCCTGTTCTGACATTTACCATAGTATCTCCTTTCTTTATCATAGCTATTGTTTTAATCGATTGTATTTAATTGTTTTCTTTGTTTGAGTAATACTTGAAAATGAAAATTCCAAACAGTAAAACAAATATTAAATCTATAGATGCAGCGGTCATTGCCATTTGACTCACTTTCTCATTTGAGTATTGAATTAGTACATTGGAAGCAAACAATAGCTCGCCTAATAAACCCATAATTACGATACCAATGTGTTTAGCTGGGTTTAGGGCTACTATAAAAAAGCCAATACCAAAAACTAAAACAGTAATCCATAAACTTCTAAAAAAATATAAGGTATTCCAATCTTCGATTATTTGACTTGTGAAGTCAAGTAACCCTTGCTCTGGATTAAATATGCCTGGTAAAACTCCGCCAGCTGTATAAAGTCCAGCAATGAGAAATGTAATTTTCCAGAATCTTGAATTTAAAGTAGTTTTTAATGTCATTGTTGTATAATTTAAGTTGTTAGTTAACCTGTTTGATTTATTTGTGTCTTGAGTTTTCATAATTTCTAATTTTTTTACGTTTTTGTTATTTATAATTTGATAAACGAAAATTTGTAGCTGTACACTTCATTTATGTCAATTATCCCATAAATTTTCATTCCTTTTAATTGTTTAATTAATTGATTTTTTACTTTTTCATTTGAATAATTCATTTCAAGGATTGTTACTTGACCTTCTTCATTAATCTTGAAGCTAATTCTTACAAATTCCGTTTTGTTTTTTTCAATATTTAATGACTTAAATTTTACTGTTTCATTAATTTGTTCTTTTAAGTTGTTCCCTCCATATACATTTGTGAATGCTGATGAGAAAATAATTGCGACTGTTACTAATACTGTTTTCATATTTTTTGTTTTAAATTAATATGATACAAAGCAACGATGATGTAAATGGGAATCCATTTACATATGTAAAGAAATGAATGCTAAATTATTTTGTAATGAACTGTCTTCTAATTCTACTTAATTGTGTGGCAGATATACCAAGGTATGAAGCAATATGAAATTGCGATATAAGTTGTTCGAGGGTTGGAAATTCTTCTTTAAAGAGGATATAACGCTGAGAGGCATCAAGTAATACGATTTCAATTTCTTTTTTTTCTTTCTCTAAAAAATAATGCTCTGCTATTTTTCTTGCAAATCGTTCTAAATCTGGACATTGGTCATATAATTTTGTTAATGATGCAAAATCACAAGTATAAATAACACAGTCTGTTAAAGCCTGTTGAGCAATT
>JAESUI010000208.1 GCA_016763135.1 Flavobacteriales bacterium | reverse complement strand
GCAAAAGTGATAAGTGGTATTAAAAATGAGAATAATGTAAGTAGTACTAATTTTACTTTAAGCATAATGTTGGATTCGTTTTATTGTCGTGAATAAGTCTCAAATATAGATAAAGTTTTTTTCTTTTTCTAAAGAAGAAAGGCATTTGTCAAAATGGGTGATAGATACAACCTCCAATGTTATTTTGTGTTGCTCCGGTAACAGACTGTAAGCAATTTACTTCTTTTCGTAATCGAAGAACACCTAAAAAAGCAAAAATGAGCGCTTCTTTAAAATCAATAATTTGTTTTGAAGGAACAATAATCTCGTTATTGGTATTTGCTTTTATTCTTTTAACTAAAAAACCATTAAATGTTCCACCACCGCTTAATAATATTTTTTTATTGGTTGTATTAATGTTTTTTGATATTTGAATAGCAATGTGTTCTACAAAAGTTGCTAGTTTATTTTTTATAGAAATAGTTGAAGAATTAATAATTGGGAAAATTTCATTTTCTATCCATTCTATTCCTAACGACTTTGGATTTGAGTTTTTGTAATAGTTTAAATTATTTAGACTATTCAATAAGTTATTGTCAATTTTACCAGATTGGGCTAAATTTCCATTTTCATCATAAGGTTTTCCTAATTCCAGAGAAAGCTTATTTAAGACGATATTAACTGGACAAATATCAAAAGCGATTCTTTCATTATCTTCTTCAAAAGAGACATTAGCTATTCCCCCTAAGTTAATACAGTAATCATATTCAGAGAAAAGCGTTTTGTCGCCAATAGGAACCAAAGGTGCGCCTTGCCCACCAAGAGCAATGTCAGATGATCTAAAATCACATATAACGGGTATCTTTGTAATGCTGGAGATATTAGCTCCATTTCCTATTTGAGTAGTTAAGTTTATGTTTGGTTGATGAAAAATGGTATGTCCATGAGAAGAAATAGAATCAATACTACTTATATTGATGTTGTTTTTTTGAATAAATCCATTAATAGCTTCTCCAATAAAATTCCCTAATTCGTTATGCAGTTTCATTAACTCAAGTCCACTTAGTTGTGTAGCAGTAGCTAGTTTGTTTTGAAATTCGGGTAAAAATCTAACAGTTGAGGCTGAATTAATTTCGAAAGTCCATTGGTTATTGGAAAAAACGAAAGTACAATAAGCGATATCTAGGCCATCAAGAGAGGTTCCTGACATTGTTCCGATAATATTATAACGACTCATTTTTTTTGAAAATCTGAATTAAAAAATTACATTTGTTCTCCTTTCAAAAATAAAAATAAAAACGATGAATATAGAATTAACGGAAGAACATTTAGCTGTTAGAGATGCTGCAAGAGATTTTGCTCAGAATGTTTTAAAACCAGGTGTAATAGAAAGAGATGAGAAGCAACAATTTCCTACTGAAGAGATTAAACAGTTGGGTGAATTAGGGTTTTTAGGAATGATGGTTGATCCGAAATATGGAGGAGGAGGGATGGATACTATTTCCTATGTATTGGCAATGGAAGAAATTTCTAAAGTAGATGCATCGTGTTCTGTAGTTATGTCTGTTAATAATTCACTTTATTGTTGGGGAATTGAAAAGTTTGGTACTGAAGAACAAAAGCAAAAATATTTAGTTCCTTGTGCTAAAGGAGAAAAAATTGGTGCATTTTGTTTATCAGAACCATCTGCCGGGTCGGATGCAACATCACAACAAACTACAGCAGAAGATAAAGGAGATTATTATTTGTTAAATGGAACAAAGAACTGGATTACCAGTGGAAATTCGGCTTCATTTCATATTGTAATTGCTCAAACTGATAGAGATAAAGGACATAGAGGAATAAATGCCTTTATTGTTGAAAAAGGAATGGAAGGGTTCAAGGTAGGAGCTAAAGAAAATAAGTTAGGTATTAGAGCTTCTGACACACATACGTTATTATTTAATGATGTAAAAGTTCCAAAAGAAAATAGGATAGGAGAAGATGGTTTTGGTTTTAAGTTTGCAATGACCGTTCTTTCAGGTGGCAGAATTGGTATTGCTTCTCAAGCATTAGGAATTGCTTCTGGGGCATATGAATTGGCATTAGCTTATTCAAAAGAAAGAGAAACTTTTGGTAAACCAATATGCAAGCATCAAGCAATTGCTTTTAAATTAGCAGATATGGCTACAGAAATAGAAGCAGCAAGAATGTTATGTTTCAAAGCGGCTTGGTTGAAAGAACAGAAAAAAGATTTTACTAAAGAAGGTGCTATGGCAAAAGCTTTTGCTTCAAAAGTAGCAATGTGGGTGACTACTGAAGCCATTCAAGTGCATGGTGGTTATGGTTTTGTAAAAGAATACCATGTTGAGCGTTTAATGCGTGATGCAAAAATTACACAGATTTATGAAGGAACAACTGAAATTCAGAAAATTGTAATTTCTCGTTCTATTTTGAGGGATTAAAATTTAATTATATAAATATAAAAAAGGGAAGTTGTTTTTAACTTCCCTTTTTTTGTAAATATTCTACAATTCCTTCTAAATGAATTCCTCTAGAGCCCTTTATTAGGATTTGATAATTAATTAATCCTGAATGTTTTAACCAATCGATGATTTCACCAACATTTTTTAGGTAAGTATAATCATATTTATTAGAAACGGTATTAAATTCATTACCCACAAATAAAGTGTTGATTCTTGCTTCTTTAACTTTATCCACAATTTTTTGATGTTCTGACTGACTAATATTGCCTAGCTCCAACATATCTCCTAAAATCATTAATTTGTTATCCGAATCATTTTCAATAAAAGTGTTTATTGCTGCATTCATGCTTGTTGGGTTAGCATTGTACGCATCTAGAAATAAAGTATTTTTTCCTATTTCTATAATTTGAGAACGGTTATTGGTAGGTTCATATTCTTCGATTGCTTCTTTTATTTCGTTAGAAGGAACTTTAAAATAATTAGCTATACATATAGCTGCTAAAATATTTTCATAGTTATAGCTTCCATATAATTTAGAAGTTATGGTTTCATCATTCCATTCTAACTTAACTGATGGGGTAGAGGATAGTAATTTACCGTTACAGTCAGCATTTACAGTTCCATAAGTGATTTTATTTAAATCATATGATAGATCGATTAAAATTTGATTGTGAGCATTAACAAAAATTTTTCCGTTTACTGATTGGACAAATTGATAGAGTTCATTTTTTGTTTTCTTAATATTATCAATACTTCCGAAACCTTCAATGTGAGCTGTTCCAATATTGGTAATGATACCATAATTGGGCTCTGCTATTTTACATAAAAAACCTATTTCACCAACATGATTGGCTCCCATTTCTATAATTGCTATTTCGCAATCAGATGGTATTGACAATAATGTGAGGGGAACTCCAATATGATTATTCAAGTTGCCTTGAGTGAAGCTTGTTTTAAATTTTTTACTTAGTACGGCATTTACAAATTCTTTGGTAGTTGTTTTTCCATTTGTTCCTGTAATTCCAATAAAAGGAATGTTAAATTGTTTTCTGTGGTAATTTGCTAATTGCTGTAATGTTTCCAAGACATCATTAACAAGAATATATTGGTCTGAGACCTTATACTCTTTTTTATCAATAATTGAATAAGCTGCACCTTTATCTATGGCATCTTTTGCAAATTTATTTCCATTAAAAGTATCACCTTTCAGTGCAAAGAATAAACAGTTTTCTGTTATTTTTCTTGTATCAGTTGAAATAGATGAGTGAGATTTAAATATCTCATATAATGCTTCAATCTTCATATTGTAAACATAAAAAAACCTCTAACTATAAGTTAGAGGTTTTTGAAAAGTATTTAATTATCTTTTGTTAATATCCCATTCCAATTGGACTTCCTAATCTAGTCATCGCGCATCTAAACCCGATATATGATGTAGATTGGTCTTCAGTTAAATATCTTCTGGTTCCAGGAACAGCCCAATAAGCTCTGTCTTTCCAAGAAGCACCTTTGTAAACTCTTGCTTTATCATTTATTAATGAAGTTTCTCCAAATTGATACATGGTTTTTAGTGGGTCAGCTTTTCCTTGACTTGGGTCATCTACTAGCTCCATGTAGTTAACATTTGATTCCCAATGTCCATCTAAATAATCAATATTATCAGCTTGTTTATAATTTCTACGAGCTTGTAAGTTGTCAAGCTTAGGGTCAACATCTCTATATATAATGTGACCTAAACTGTCTTTTTCCATAATAGTACCTTCTTCATCAAGTACTTTTGTTTGATAAACATTCCCTCTAAATGGTCTAAAATCATCATTATCTTCTAGTGAAAGAGGTCTATAAACATCCATTACCCATTCACTCACATTTCCTGCCATGTTATATAATCCGTAATCATTTGGCCAATAAGCGTAAACAGGAGCTGTAATGTCAGCATTATCATTTAATGCTCCAGCAACCCCCATATTATCACCTCTTCCTCTTTTGAAATTTGCTAATATTTGCCCAATGTATTTTTCATTAGAATTTCTAATCGCATGACCATTCCATGGGTAAAGTTTTCTGTCTGGAATTAACTCCTCAATAGTATTACCAATTAAACCATAAGCAGCATATTCCCACTCTGCCTCAGTTGGCAGTCTATATTTTGGTAATAAAATTCCATCTTCAATAGTTACATTTCTATATTCTTTGTTTGGGTTTAAATCAGGAATACCATCAACTCTTTTTCCACTTTCATATTGTCCTAAAATATAGGCCTCAGTATTGAAGTTGTCTTCATTAATCTGATTTGGATAATGCTCAAATAAACCTTCTCTAATCAATATAATTTCATTTACTCTGTCAGTTCTCCACGCACAATAATCATTAGCTTGTAGCCAGTTTACTCCAACTACTGGATAATCTCTATACGCTGGATGTCTTAGGTAGAAGTCTACATAAGGCTCATTGTATGCTAATTTACTTCTCCAAACTAAAGTATCTGGTAAAGCTTTTCTGTAAACTTCAGGATAATCGGCTAAATAAACTCTTTCTAGCCAATAAAGATACTCTGTATAATTGAAGTTAGTTACTTCTGTTTCATCCATGTAAAATGATGACACAGTAACAGTTCTTGGGATATTATTCCAGTCATAGTGAACTTCTTGTTCTACTCTGCCCATGGTAAACCTACCGCCTTCGATTAAAACTAATCCAGGGCCAGTTTCTTGTTCTAAATAAGGTATTTTTTGAAAACCTCCGTTTTTAGGATCATTATAATTCCATCCAGTAGAGCTAGATGTTTCTTTTTTACACGATGAAAAAATTAATGGAATTGCTAACATTAATAAAATCAAATACTTTGTTCCTTTTTCTTGTACTTTCATAACTATTAAGTTTGATAATGCAAATATAATAAACTAAAAAGAAGGGCAACTTATTGTTCTAAACCTTCTTTTCTTAGGTTTGCAATCGAAATTTAAACCAACCGAAAACTCGTGGGCTCCTGCAGTGGTGTTTGTTAATTTGGAGATAGTAATATCATAACTATACCCAAATTTCATTATTCCGGCTTGAAACCCAACCAATGCAGTAAAAGCATCAGTGTTTGAACCAGCGTGTCTATACCAAAGCCCACCAATTATTGGGCCTTTTGAGAAATACATCCCAAAATTTATTTGTAAAAAATTTTGTTGCAACTGAATTATTATATTTGGTGATAAAGAAGCTGGTTCTCCCTTGCTTTCTATAGGTATAACAGCCCCACCATGGAGAGTGTATTTTCTTGGTAATGGGCTTGTTCCTTCAATAACAGACTCGTCAGGCTCAGCTAAATGGTTTACAGCAAACCCCACAAAATATTTTTCACTAAAACCTAGAACACCAACAGAGAAATCAACGTAGTTAGCCGGTTCATCTCTTTGTATTTCATTTGTGTTGTAGATAAACCCTCTCCTTGCATCTATCATGTCTCCAAAAGTTAGTTTGCTCCAATCTACTTTTTTTTGAGCCCATGTTGCTTGTAGGCCGGCTTTAATCGAAAATCTTCGAGTAATTGGGATTTGGTAAGAGTACATACCACTTACGTTAGTGGTGTTCAGTGTTCCCTCCCCAGCTCTATCATTCCACACTAGAAGACCAAGTCCGCCAGATAACGCATCAACATGTTGATCATAAGAAGCACTGGTTGTGACAAATGAACCACTAATTCCTGGCCATTGATTCCTATAGTTTAATGAAACTCTAGGGCAGTGAGCTGTTCCAGCAAAAGCTGGATTTAGATATAAAGGGTTAGCATAGAATTGAGTAAATAACGGATCTTGAGCAAACAAATCATTTGCCAAAAACAGCGACACAATAGCTATAAAACCTGTCTTAAGTATAGACCTTTTCAACATATATTACCTTTAATCTTAAATTATTTTTTACGCAAAATACTCTTGCAAAGTTCCAAATGTAAATAATTTGATATACTTATGAAAACAATATTTAACTTTTTGTTACGTTTTTGCATGAAAATTAATTTGTAAATATACGTTAAATAATCTTAATTTCGTTTATATTATTGTATGAAACACTATAAATTTATATTCTTCATTAGTCTATTAAGCCCGCTATTTCTATATTCTAGTAATATTTTAGTGGTAGAAGAAATTGTCTGGAATGAGAATATCGTTTCTAAAATTGATGAGCTAACAACTAAGAATTTTTTATCCTTTAAAAATGTTAAATATGATGAAAAAAAGGACTTTTTAGGTGTTTATTCAACGCAATTAAAGTTAAATCAAGAAAAAATAATAAGTCTTAATATTATTAATATACAATATGAAGATGTTGATGAAACTAAAATTAAAGGAATTTCAGGTGTTGATTTTATTAAAAATGATATTGGATTACACTTTTTAAATGTAACGAGTAAAAAAATAAATTATGGAGAAATTATTTTTACTCCAATAATTTATAATTCAAAAAGAGGTCAATATCAAAGGGTTATAAAATATCAAATACAAGTAGTAACTCAGAAAACTCACTCTAACTATATTAATAATAAGGCTTTTGGAACAAATTCGGTATTGGAAACTGGAGATTGGTATAAAATAGCGGTATTAAAAGATGGAGTTTTTAAGTTGACTTATAATTTCTTGAAAAACATGGGGATGGATATTGATAATTTAAATCCAAATAACTTTAAGCTCTATGGAAATGGTGGTAAAATGCTTCCTACATTGAACTCAATTTTTAGAGAAGATGATATACAACAAAATGCAGTTCATGTAGAAGGAGCTCTTGATGGCTCTTTTGATCAGGGGGATTATGTATTGTTTTATGGGCAGTCACCGCACTCATGGGAATATAATTCTGTGACATTTATGTATGAGCACGATATAAACAAATTTAGTGATACTACTTACTATTTTATTACTTTCAGTAATACAGGAGAGTCACCAAAAAGAATAATAACTCAATCGTCTCAACCTTCTCCAAATCAAATAGTTAATTCATTTAATGATTAT
>JAESUI010000207.1 GCA_016763135.1 Flavobacteriales bacterium | reverse complement strand
TTTTCTTTTAAAAAAGAAGCTTTTTCACGTTGGTTAGGCATTGTAGCCCATTGCCAATGTTTACTATTACTCCAATAAGTAGCATTTTTAAAAGTAGGTTCGTATTTCGTTTTATCTTTATTCCATTTTACGCCACCACCACAATGATCAAAATGCAAATGAGTTAAAAATACATCAGTAATATCATCAGCAGTGAAACCTAGTTTGTTGAGATTGCCTTCTAAGGTATCATCACCATGTAAATAATAATAACCAAAAAACTTATCAGGTTGTTTGTTACCCATTCCATTATCAATAATCATCAATCGGTCACCATCTTCAATAAGCATACTTCTTAATGCCCAGCTACACATGTTGTTACTGTCAGCAGGGTTGGTTTTTTGCCATAGTGATTTTGGAACAACACCAAACATAGCTCCACCATCTAATTTAAAGTTACCTGTGTTTAAAGGATGTATTTTCATTGAATTGATTATTAATTTTTGTAGTTAAAGATAATCTAATCATTGTAATACCTAACTTGTTTAATGTATAGTTTTCTATTGCCTTCTTCTAATTTAAATTCAATATCTAAACCATATCCTGCATAATCTTGAAAAGAATCTCTCTTATAATAATACTGCTTAATTACTTCTAATTGTTTTACCAAATGAATAATTTCATCATCACTCATAATAAGCTTATTGTTGTTTAAACTTGATTTGGTAATGACTTCAATAATGTCTTTTTCTGTATAAATTTTATTTCTACCACCTTCATAACATATAATTTGATCACAAATAACACCTGGTTTTGGATCAACAACGCTTTCGTTTCCAATTTGAACATTAATTACAAATCCCAACTTACTTTCTCTATAGATATTTTTGGTAATTGCAACTCCATTTGCAACTTCATTTGGAAAAGAACGATGAACTAAAATAGCCATAATAACTTTTTCTTGATTCATTTTAAAATAAGAACGCTCTTGAAAAGCTTGTAGGTTCCACAGACTAGCCCATACTTTTTTAATGGCTCTTTCTATGGTTTCAGTAGAGTCATCAATTATTCCAGTTTTAGAAGTGTAAAGCCCTGCTCCACCAAAACCATCCATGTCTTCAGCATTAGTAGAAGAACGGAATCTAATTTTTTTATAGTTACCGAGTTGTGTAATCTTTGTGTTTACATCGTTTAGCAATACAGAATTGATTGGGTATTTTGAAATATTTTTTCGAATTTTAGCCAATCTTTTTTTAAGATTAACACTATCAGAGTTACTTTTAAGGTCAAGCAATAATTGTTTAATTAAAATTTCAGCTTTCGAGTTTTCTATATGTTTTTGATAAAAATAAAATGGAATAGCAAAACTGCTTTCAGGAACATTAAAATCGGCATTCTTACTGAGATGCTGTAATACCGCAAAATTTCTTGCTTTATTACCTATTGATTTTGCATTTACCTTTCCTAATTTATTAAACCCAACTAGAGTATCAATGGATAAATCTCTCTTTAATTGAATTTTTGGACGTTTATTTCTTGTTACATATTTTCCTTGTGGAACTGTTCTGATACTATAACTATTTTTTAAAACGTCTAGGCGAACAAATTTATTTTTGTATGCCAATAAGGTTTTATTGGTAAATGCATTTTTTACTGCCATAATTGGGATGCCACGGTTTCGACCTAAAATAGATAGATGGCTTAAGGGTGTTTGGAAGTTAGATGCAATAATTCCAGCTACATTAGGAATAATATTGGGGTTTTCTTCCATTATTAATATGTCCTTTTCGCTGTATTGATTTTTTTTCAAGTTTTTAAGGGTTACAAATCGAACTGTTCCATAACAAGTACTTAAACCAATAGCTTGGTAATTTAGTCCTTTGTATATTTCTTCGGGGGTAATAGTTGGTATCGTAAAATCCTTAGAAAGCTTAATGAGTCTTGATGTATTTAACAACAGTGTGATATCATTAAAAAATACAGTTGTTTCAATTTTTTGAAAGAGAATTTCAATATCTTTTACTTGTATTAAATCAGCTGGAGATATATCTATAATGTACTTTTTTTGCTCTCTATAATAATTAATGTTACCGAGAAGATATACCCGCTCTTTAGAATTGGCAGCATAATTGTGCTCATTAAAATGTTCTAAACCTTTATTATACCCTAGTTTTACAGAGCAGAACCCATGATGATATTTATAGTTTTTACTGTTTAAAAAATAGATTTTATTGGCTTTAACATCATATACCACTTTAATAGCATCTACGCCTCCGTATTTGTTAGAAATAGGACTTCCACATAGCATTTCAAAATCTTTATTGTTTGCTATTTTATAAAGATATTTAGGGCTTGATTGTGCAGAAGTGCAGCTAGAAAACGAAAGAAATAGAATAGTCACTAAGGAAAGCAAGATCAAAAGCCGATTAGATAGAAGAAGGATGTTCATTTTCTAAAGTTATTAATTATACCTATATGGATGAACTCTATAGGCTGTTTCCATAATAATTGACATAGATTTTAACATAATTGGATGAATAACTTTTAATGCGTAAATATTTCTAATAAATTAAAGCTATTAAATTTGATTAAGAATAAAAATTTATGAGAGTACATTTTATTGCAATAGGAGGAAGTGCAATGCACAATTTAGCAATTGCTTTACACAAAAAAGGATTTGATGTTACTGGATCAGATGATGAAATATTTGAACCTAGTAAAAGTAGAATTGCTAAACATGGCTTATTGCCAGAGAAGTTTGGTTGGGATAAAAATAGAATCACAACAGAGATAGATGCGGTAATTTTAGGGATGCATGCACGAATCGACAACCCAGAATTGATAAAAGCGCAAGAATTAGGAGTTAAAGTTTATTCTTATCCAGAGTATATTTATGAGCAATCAAAAAACAAAACAAGAGTTGTAATAGGAGGGAGTCATGGAAAAACATCCATTACTTCTATGGTTTTACATGTATTAGAAAAGTGTAATAAAAAGTTTGATTATATGGTTGGAGCTCAATTGGAGGGCTTTGAAACTATGGTGAAAATTACAGATGCAAAGATTATAATTTTAGAAGGAGATGAATACCTTTCTTCTCCGATTGATAGAAGACCTAAATTCCATTTGTATCACCCAAATATTGCGTTGATAAGCGGAATTGCTTGGGACCATATTAATGTGTTTCCAACATTTGAAAATTATGTGGAGCAATTCTCTACGTTTATTTCATTGATTGAAAAAGAGGGTGTTTTAATTTATTGTAAAGCAGATAGTGAGGTTAATAAAATAGCATTAACCACTCCAAATGCAGATATAGATAGAATAGGATATCAAACGCCAGACAATATAATTGAAAATGGAGTAACCTCTATTTTGGTAGAAGGGAATAAAATTCCATTACAAATTTTCGGAGATCATAATTTGCAAAACTTAAATGGTGCACGATTAATTTGTAATGAACTAAAAATTTCTGATGAGCAATTTTATGAAGCCATTCAAGATTTTAAAGGAGCATCTAAACGGCTGGAATTAATTGCTAAAAATGACAACACAGCAATTTATAAAGATTTTGCACATTCACCTTCTAAATTAAAAGCAACAACTCAAGCGGTAAAAAAACAATACCCTAATAGAGAATTAATTGCCTGTATGGAATTACATACATTTAGTAGCTTAAACGCAGAATTTTTAAAGGAATATAAAGATAGTATGAGCACTGCTGATGAAGCTTATGTGTATTATAGTATCACACACTAGAACATAAAAAACTAGAAGCAATAACTCCTGAACAAGTTAAGGAGGCTTTTGGAACTGAAAATGTAACGATCTATAACGATTCTGATGAACTGTTTAAAATGCTTAACACTAAAGAATGGAACAATAAAGTATTGCTCTTAATGAGCTCGGGTAATTTTGACGGGGTAAATTTGAATGAGTTTGGTAAAAAACTTATTTCTTAAATCCAGGAAACTTCTTCATTAATAAAGCAAATACTATAGAGTTGAATAAACCTATAAAAACTAAGCCAAACATTGTTAGCATGGAGTGTAGATATGGTGATAGCTGTTGTTTAACTCTTTCGGTACTTTCATAAAGACCTTTTGTAACTTCATCTTTACTTACACCTTCTTTAATTTTTGTTTCAGCTATTTCGAACAAACCATCCATGTAAGGCTGCTGTTTTATTGGAAAAAATTCAGGGTCAATTTGAGCATAATATATGTAAGTAATTAGCCCCATTAAAATTCCAAAAAAGGAAGCTGCTCTTGCACCGGTTTTAAAATCTTGGCCAAGAGATGTAGTTCCTTCGTAATTTATCTTATTACTTCTAATCCCAAAAAAAACAGTAAAAAGTAATAGTAGCATGTATACATACCAAATATAGCTTTCCATTGAGCCGTGTTGCATGCCTAATGCGTAAACACTTATTTTTACAATTAGGGCAACTACAGAAAAAGTTACTGCAATTTGAAATGGATTTTTGAACATAAAGGAAGTTTTAAATGTTGAATTTTGAATGTTGAATTACTATAATTCAACATTCAAAATTTATAATTCACAATTTCTTAATTAGTTTCCTGCTTTCATTGAAATTAAGAACTCTTCATTACTTCTCGTCTGACTAATTCTTCCTTTTATGAATTCCATTGCTTCAACCGGGTTCATGTCTGCAATGTGATGTCTTAAAATGTGCATCAATTGAGTAACATCATTACCAAGTAGTAAATCTTCTCTACGGGTACTTGAAGAAACGATATCAATAGCTGGGTAAATACGTTTGTTAGATATTTTTCTATCCAATTGTAATTCCATGTTACCAGTACCTTTAAATTCTTCAAAGATTACTTCATCCATTTTAGAACCAGTATCTGTTAATGCTGTTGCAATAATGGTTAAAGAACCACCATCCTCAATTTTACGAGCTGCACCAAAAAATCTTTTTGGTTTGTGTAAAGCATTAGCATCAACACCACCAGAAAGTACTTTACCTGATGAAGGTGAAACCGTATTGTATGCTCTAGCTAAACGCGTAAT
>JAESUI010000206.1 GCA_016763135.1 Flavobacteriales bacterium | reverse complement strand
TGATAGTGTTATTTTGGTAATTGATTGTGCCAATGGTTTTGAGGCTCAAACAAAAAAATTAATGGAAGTATGCAGGATGCGTAATACTCCTGTAATTGTTTTCATTAACAAAATGGATAGAGAAGGCCGGGATGCATTTGATTTATTGGATGAAATTGAATCTAACTTGGATATAAAAGTGAGGCCATTAAGTTGGCCAATTGGAATTGGAAGCACCTTCCAAGGGGTTTATAACATGTATGAAAATCACTTAAACCTATTTGATAGTAATAAAACTAAATTGGAAAGAGACATTATTTCCATTACAGACATTAATGATCCTAAACTTGACGAACAAATTGGAGACGCTGCAAATCAACTAAGAGAAGATGTTGAGTTAATTGAAGGTGTTTATGATGAATTTGATGTTGAAAAATATAAGGCTGGCGAATTGGCTCCTGTATTCTTTGGGAGTGCGCTAAACAACTTCGGAGTTCAAGAGTTGTTGGATACTTTTGTGAAAATTGCTCCTTTTCCTAAAAGTAGAGAAACCAATGTTAGAATAGTAACCCCAACTGATCCTAAATTTAGTGGTTTTATCTTTAAAATACACGCTAATCTAGATCCAAAGCATAGAGACCGTATCGCATTTTTAAGAATTTGCTCTGGTAAATTTGAGCGAAATAAATTTTATCAGCATGTAAGAATTGATAAAAAAGTAAGATTTAGCAATCCTACTAGCTTTATGGCTCAAGATAAAAGTGTTATTGAAGAAGCATTTCCTGGAGATGTAATTGGATTATACGACACTGGTAATTTTAAAATTGGAGATACATTGACTGAAGGAGAAAAAATGGAGTTTCAAGGGATACCAAGTTTCTCACCAGAAATATTTAAGGAATTGGTGAATAAAGATCCTATGAAAACTAAGCAATTAGAAAAAGGGATTCAACAATTAACAGATGAAGGTGTTGCTCAATTGTTTATTCAGCAACCTGGTAACCGTAAAATTGTAGGTACGGTTGGAGAATTACAATTTGAAGTAATTCAGTACCGTTTAGAGCACGAATATGGTGCTTCTGCAGCATTCGAGCATAAAGCATTACATAAAGCTTGTTGGCTAACAACAGATAATGAAGATAAGCTAGCAGATTTTATTAAACGTAAAGCTCAAAACATAGCGAAAGATAAAGACGATAATTACGTGTTCTTAGCACAAACTAAATTTTTATTACAAAGTGCTGAGGCTGATTATCCAGAAATAACATTTCATACCACTTCGGAGTTTAAAAGAGAATTAGTACAAGAATAAAAAAAGCCCCTGAAATGGGGCTTTTTTTATTAGCTTATATGTGATATATATTCACTCAATTTCTTGGCACTTCTAGAAAAAGTAAACTTACTACTCACTACAAAATAGTTTTCTTTATCTACTGTTTTGTTGTAGGCCAATTTAGAAAATTCCAACTTAGAATCATCAAATGTAAATTGATCCATTATTACCCCTACTTGATTAACACTAAAGTAATTTAAAGCTACAGCCTGTTTAACAACATTCAATTTATCATCATCAAAGGTTGCATTTTGCATAATCTTAAGTAGTCTGTTAAAACTACTCTCATTCATACAATCTGATTGAAAGCCATAACCATGATTACTATGAGGATTAGTTCCATAATTCCCAGCATATCCATTTCCATGGTGATTATGATGAGACTTTTTAAAGAACTTAAAACTTAGATGGTTACCCTTTACGCTCATTTTCACTTTTCTTCTGGACGGAATGTTTATGTAACCTTGGTATACAGTTTTCACAAAAAATCCATGTCCATGAAGTTTCCTTTTCTTTTTAATAATCTTAACATAATGACTTCCTGGGCTAACATTCTTTAAATGGAAATTTTTCTGGTTCTTATAAACATGATTATCCAATTTGATTGTGAAAATTGAATTGTCCCACATTTTCACATTTAAATCAGATTTCTGACTTCCATAATGCCCCGAATGAGCGAACAAAGTTCCTGCAGATAGGGCAAAAGTGATTATTAAAATAAAATTTCTCATAATATGTCCTCCTATAATTTGGTTAATATTATTTTGATAGTTTCAACTAATATGCCAAAGCTCACCCCCCTTAACTTATAAGCTTCTAATTACATTATTGCATTTCATAATTTTAGTTAGTTTTGTCCGATGCAAGCAATTGTTTATTACATATCACTTCCTTTTATTTACCTCATTTCTATTCTCCCATATTGGTTACTCTACCGAGTTTCTGATTTTTTATACTTCATCATATACTTGATTTTGGGTTATCGTAAAAAAATAGTGATTCAAAATTTAAAGAATTCATTTCCAGAAAAATCTGAAAAAGAAATCAATCTAATTTGCAAAAAATTCTACATCTTCTTTTGTGATTGGATAGTTGAAATGATAAAATCGATTACCATGAGTAAAGAGCAAGCCATGAAAAGGTGTCATTTTACTAATACTGCTCTACTCGATAAACTTGCTAAAGAAAAAAGGAAAGTCATTTTTGTAATGGGCCACTTTGGTAATTTTGAACTTGCTGGAGCAGAAGTAGCTTTTAATACTGATTACAATCTACATCTTATTTATAAGCCCCTGTCTAACAAATATCTCAATAACTTGATTAACAAAAAACGAGTAAAATTTGGTACTAAAATTATGCCTATGAAAGCTACTTTTAAAACAATGTTAAACTTAAAAGATAGTGAAGAATTGAGTGCCACAACTTTTATTGCTGACCAAACACCATCACCACAAAATGCTTATTGGACGACTTTTTTAAATCAGGAAACACCAATTTTCTGGGGCACAGAAATTATCGCAAGCAAATTAAACTACCCTATAGTTTATATTAGTTTAAATCAAACTAAACGTGGTTATTATGAAATGACTCCCGAACTCTTATGCGAGAATCCAGCAACTACTAAAAAAGGGGAGATTTCTGAAATGCACACCAAAAGATTAGAACAGGATATTAGAAGGCAACCAGAGATTTGGTTATGGTCTCATAAAAGATGGAAACATGTTAAACCAACAACTAATTAAGAATCTCTCCTAGCCACTGATGATAATCGTGAAAGGTATTTAAGTTATTGTGTGAACCATTCTCAATCGTAAACAACTTAATATTATCAGATAGCTTTTCTAAGCGTTCACTCGAATTATAAGGTACTGTTTCATCTTCAGTTCCATGAAACAAATAAACTGGGTTTTCAATCTTAGGTAAAAATTGATCCGTTTTAAATTGATAGTGCAACAACAATGAATTTGGTAAATATGGATAATGGAATTTAGCCACATCGTAAAAATTATAATACGGAGTTTCTAAAATTAATTTACTTGGATGATTGAAATTAGCCAACTCTGCAGCAATACCAGAACCTAAAGAAACTCCAAGTAAAACGATATCTCGTTCTTTATAATCATAAATTATTTTTTTATAAATCATTACAGCATCACCATAAAGCATTTTTTCATTCTTAATTCGCCCTGTACTCTTACCATAACCACGATAATCATACATCAATACATCATAGCCTTTACTTGTAAAATCTATAGCTCTTGTTCCCCACGATTCTAAATTACCAGCATTACCATGGTGGTAATAAATAATTCCTTTTGAATTTTCAGCTTTAAACAACAATGCATTTATGGTATTTCCATCTTTTGTTTTATAGTTTAACTCTCCAAACGGAACATCAAAAACAAATTTATACTTATCAGATAACTTTTCAGGATGAAAAATCATGCGTTCTTGAAATATGTATATCGCAAACCCCAAACCAATTAAAATTGCTGGAATAATTATTATGATATAAATAAGGATTTTAGGCAAGTTAAAAGAATGTTAAAATGGTTTAGTCTTTGCTATTAAATGGTAAATTTGAAACCTAATACAATTCAAAATTATGAAGAAATTATTACCTATTCTCTTAATTCTATGCTTTTCTTTAGCAGGGTTTTCTCAAAATAAAGGATATAAAATAAAAATGAAAGTTAACGGAATGCAAGATTCAACTTGCTTTTTGATTAATTATTTCGGAAATAAACGCTACTATAAAGATACTGCTCAATTTAACAAGGAGGGAGTTATTATTTTTTCTGGAGAAGAACAACATCATGGAGGAATCTATACCCTGTACAGCGGAAATAAAATATTATTTGAATTTGTAATTAATAATGAGCCAGTAATTGAATTAGAAACTGACACCAATGATTATCTTGGAAACATGAAGGTTAAAAAATCTAAAGAAAATGAAATCTTTTTTGGACACATGAAATTTATTACCAACAAACAAAAAGAATCTCAACCATATAGAGAAAAAATTAATGATAAAAACACATCAGATAAAGAGAAGAAAGCCATTAGCGAAAAGTTAGAAAAAATTGGTAAAGAAGTAAATAATTATCGATTGGATATTATTAAAAAGTATCCAGACCTATTCGTTTCTGTTATTTTTAAAACAATGAAAGAGCCTGAGGCTCCTACATTTGAAGAAATTGAAAGCGATTCTTTAAAAAGGCTTTTAAGGTATGAGCACATTAAAACACGCTTTTGGGATGATGTAGATTTCTCTGATGCAAGAATAAACTACACTCCTCTTTACCATAACAAATTAGAGAAATACTTTAAAAGCATTGTTTACCCAATGCCCGATTCAATTATAAAAGAAGTTGACATCCTTATTTCGAAAGCTAAAGCAAATGATGACATATTTAAATATACTGTTCATCACTTACTAAGTTATTACGAAAGGTCTAAAATAATGGGAATGGATGCCATTTTTTCTCACATTGGTTTAAACTATTACACACACGAGTTGGCTTTTTGGGCAGATTCAGCCCAAATAGAAAAAGTACAAGATAGGGCAAGAAAAATAGCTCCTTTACTTATTGGTAAACAAGCTATAAACCTTAGTTTGTTAGATACGAGTGGAAATAATTGGGTAAATATGTACAGAGATGTAAAAGCCGAATACACTGTGCTTATTTTTTGGGATCCAGATTGTGGTCATTGTAAAAAAGAATTACCAAAATTAGCTCATTATATGGATTCTATAAAAGACATTTTAGATGTTAAAGTCTACTCAGTTAGTTCACATCATAATGAAGAATGGAAAAATTTTATTAAGGACAATAATTTAGACTTTATTAATGTTGCTGTACCTCAAGAAGTATATAAAGATCAACAAAAAGCTACAGAGTACATTATAAAAGGGCTTACTGATTTAAAAAGCTTGAACTACAACACCACTTATGATATTTTTACTACCCCTCAACTTTATTTATTAGATAAGGACAAAAAAATCATAGCGAAGAAATTAGATACTGGTCTTTTAAAAACAGTATTAAAAAAGGAAGAAGAGAGAAAGAAAAAGTAGTATGAAAAAACTAATCCCTGTAGGTATAATATTAGTAATTGGAATTGCTGTTGCTTATTTTATGATAAAAGACAACAAACCTAAACTGAAGGTTTTCAACCCAATTGACATCAATCCCGAATTAGTTGATGAATCGGTTAGAAATGTTGACAAGTTCCATAGAGTTGGTTCATTTAGCTTAACCGACCAAGATGGAAATGAAGTGACTGAGAAGAACTTTGAAGATAAAATTTACGTTACCGATTTCTTTTTTGTGACCTGCCCCAC
>JAESUI010000205.1 GCA_016763135.1 Flavobacteriales bacterium | reverse complement strand
CCATATACATAAGGTATAGAACTAACATAGTATAAGGAACTATAATAGTGTTTTGTAAAGCAGATCTTTCATGTTTAAGGTGCATATAGTAAGCAACAATAAAGTAAGCTTTGGCTAATGTCATTACAATGAAAGTCATTTTTACGTAATAAAAGTCAATACCCCACCCTTTCCACATGATACCTAACCCTACCTCAATAGAAGTAATTGCTAACAATACCCAAAACATGTTCCATATCATTCTTCGGGTTTTCTTTCCCGTAGCTTCATCATGATGTTGAGCGTACTTATACGGTTCGTCTAAATGTTCCATAATTAAATCTTTTTAAATCTATTAAATTAAGTAGAAGAAGGTGAATACAAATACCCAAACTAAATCTACAAAGTGCCAATACAACCCTACCTTTTCTACCATTTCATAATGCCCACGCTTTTCATAGGTACCCATAATCACATTAACAAAAATGATAAAGTTTAATACAACTCCACTAAATACGTGCGTTCCGTGAAACCCTGTAATAAAGAAAAAGAAATCTGCAAACAATGGGTGTCCATATTCATTGTGGGTTAAATTAGCTCCATGAATAGCTTGACCATTTGCCATCGCATCTGTTAATGCTTGACCTGATAATGTTAAGTATTCCGAAGCAATATTTCCAACTTCTGATCTCCATGGTAATTCTAATATTGTTTGATTTGAGCCTTCCTTCCATCTTCCAATAATTCCTTGAGTTTGTTCTATAGTCCCATCGGGTAATGTATAAATTCCTTTACCTAATTCAAAAGCTCCTATATCTGTTCCATGAATAAAGTGGTACCACTCCCATGCTTGTGATCCAACAAAAATTAATCCACCAATAATGGTCCAAAACATCCATAATATTACTTTTTTCTTATCCATTCTTTGCCCGGCTTCTACGGCTAGTACCATAGTAACAGAACTCATAATAAGTATGAAAGTCATTAATGCTACATATATCAATGGTTGGTGCCCATGAACAAATGGAAAGTGGGTAAACACATTTTCTGCAGATGGCCAAATAGCTGAGAAATTATGACGATAGAAACCGTAAGCTGCTAAAAACCCAGTAAACGATAAAGCATCTGACATCAAGAAAAACCACATCATTAGTTTTCCGTAACCAGCATTAAATGGAGATGTACCTCCTCCCCATAATTCCTTATTATCTAGTTCTTCTGTATGAGACATATTATTTTATTTTTATTACGCTATTATAAATTTTAGAAAAAAGAATAAATAAACCCATAATCCTCCTAAAAAATGCCAGTAAGTAATACTTACTTGCATACCCAGCACATTGTCTATACTATATTTTTCTTTTAATGTTTTTACCAATACAACTATCAAACTAATCAATCCTCCTGCCAAGTGAGCTAAATGCAAGGCAGTTAATAAATAAAGAAAAGAGCTCTCTTGAGTACTTTCTTTACCCGTTGCATACACTCCGCTTTCATACAATGCAACCCATCCTAAATATTGAGTTAAAACAAATAACAACCCAAATATGATTGTAGCTACAATACTTATTTTTGCAATTGTATAATTCCCTCTTTTGATAGATATTAACCCAAAATGAAAGGCAACACTACTCAACACAATAACAAAAGTGCTTAATGTAAAAGCAAAAGGCATGTTAATCCTTAAAAACTCGCCTCCTCCTTGGCTAACAACAACTGCGCTAGTTAAGCCTCCAAAAAACATAATGATACTAACTATTCCTATCCAAATTAATGGCTTAGAAGTTTTTCTTCTTATATCTTCTTTATAGCTAATATTTTCAGCAGTTAGTGTTGTCATCTTTTATCTTAATGTCCTCCGTCTTTTTCCCCTTCAGCTAACGGTGTAGTTTGAGGAATAAAATCTTCTCCTGAAACATATTCTCCATTTGCATCTACTTTACTATAATCATAAGGCCATCTATAAACATGAGGGATTTCTCCATACCAGTTTCCGTGGAAATGCTCAACTGGAGCAGTCCATTCTAAGGTATTTGCTTTCCATGGATTCATAGGAGCTCTTGGCCCTCTAAAAGCACTATAAACAAAATTAAAAAAGAATATTAACTGCGCAATCATAGCCATTATAGCAAACATGCTGATAATTTCATTAATGTTTATCATATTTTCAAATAATGGAAATTCAGAATTCGTATAATACCTTCTCGGTACGCCTGCGAATCCTAAAAAGTGCATTGGAAAAAACACTCCATACGCACATATAATGGTTATCCAAAAGTGAACTGTACCTAACTTGTTATTCATCATTCTTCCAAACAATTTAGGAAACCAATGATAAACACCAGCAAACATTCCAAATATAGCAGATAATCCCATAACTATATGGAAGTGACCTACCACAAAATAAGTATCATGAACATTAATATCTAATGCAGAGTTTCCTAAAATCAACCCTGTTACACCACAGAAATAAATGTAGATACTAATCCAACACTAAATAATGTCGCTGGCGTAAATACAATATTCCCTTTCCACAGCGTAGTAATGTAATTAAACACTTTCACTGCTGAAGGGATTGCAATTAATAAAGTTGTAAATGTAAATACAGATCCTAAAAATGGATTCATTCCAGTTAAGAACATATGGTGACCCCAAACTATAAATGAAAGAAATGCTATCGCCATCATAGAGCCAATCATAGCTCTATAACCAAAGATTGGTTTTCTAGACATGGTAGATATAATCTCAGATGTAATTCCTAGTGCAGGTAATAATACAATATAAACTTCTGGATGACCTAAAAACCAAAATAAATGTTCGAATAAAATAGGGCTACCTCCTGTATGATCTAATACCTGTCCTCCTATGTAAATATCTGACAAATAGAAACTCGTTCCAAAACTCCTATCAAAAACTAACAATAAACAGGCGGCTAAAAGGACAGGAAAAGATAACACTCCAAGAATTGCTGTTAATAGAAATGCCCATATCGTTAATGGCATTCTTGTCATTGTCATCCCCTTTGTTCTTAAATTAAATATTGTTACTATGTAATTTAAACTCCCTAATAATGATGATGCTATGAATACTGTCATTGAAACTAACCATAATGTCATACCTGTTCCAGATCCTGGTATTGCCTCAGGCAGAGCACTTAAGGGAGGGTAAATTGTCCACCCTGATGATGCCGCACCACCTTCTACAAATAAGGATGTTAACATTATCAAACTAGATATCAAGAAAAACCAGTACGATAACATGTTCAAAAATCCAGACGCCATATCTCTTGCTCCAATTTGAAGAGGGATAAGTAAATTACTAAATGTTCCACTTAACCCTGCTGTTAATAAGAAGAAGACCATTATGGTACCATGCATTGTAACTAGCGCTAAATATCTATCTGGTGACATAACACCATTCTCAGCCCAACTTCCCATGAACATATCAATCACTTCAAAACTCTCTCCTGGCCAACCCAATTGCAGTCTGAATAATGTTGACATTATTAAACCTATAAACCCCATTAAAAACCCAGTTATCAAAAACTGTTTAGATATCATCTTATGGTCTTGACTAAAGACGTAAGTAAATAAAAAATCTTTTGCGTGATGATGATGTGTACTCATTCTTATATAAATTAAGTAATGTTCTAAATATCTATTTTATTATTCTATAAATGTTTTTTGCTCTGCCAACCATTTATCATAATCTTCTTGACTTTCTACTATGATATCCATTTGCATATTATAATGTGCTGCACCACAAATTTTATTACACAATAAAATGTAATTAAAATCTTCATTACTGGTGATTCCTTTCATTTCCTTTGAAGTAATGGTTGGAATAAAATTAAATTGAGTTACCACACCAGGAACACAGTTCATTTGGGCTCTAAAATGAGGAAAGTAAGCACTGTGTAAAACATCAATCGATCTAAAGACAAATTGAACCGGAACGCCAACTGGTAAATGAAACTCACCTTTAACCAATATATCATCTTTTGAATTTACATCTTCCGTATCAACTCCAGTTGCATTCACTCCTTCTATAAACGTAACATGAGAACGTCCTAATTTTTTATCATCTCCAGCATACCTAGCTGTCCATGTAAATTGTTGTCCTGTAAGTTCAATAAGTATGTGGTCAGTTTCTGCAGGTATCGGAGTCATAATTTTATTCCAACTAGACAATCCAAATAATATCAATACTGTTAGAACAAGTGATGGTGCAATTGTCCAAATCATTTCTAGTTTGTTACTGTGTGAAAAGAATGTTGCTTTCCTTTTTGAACTGTACGAATATTTCATGCAGAAATACAGCAACACAGCATGAGAAATAATAAAAACAGGTGTTATAATAATGTATGTCAATCCCGTTAACCAATCAGTATCTACACCATGAACAGATGCAGAAACTGGCAATCTTAACCCATACCATTTATACATTTGCCAAGCAAAAAAACCAATAAACACAAAGAAGCCAATAAACATGGTTACCCCATGAAACTTTCCTTCTTTTTCAGAAACTTCATAGATTAATTCACCTTTGCTAACAGCTCTAATTTCAGCTATTTTAAGTAACTGTGAACCTACAATTACTACTAATATTATTGTTACTATTACTATTATAGTCATCATAATTAAAAGACTTTCTTTATTATTATTCTAATTCTTAATTAATGGTGCAAATGAATACTTTCATCATACATCGGATGATTTTTTGTCATTAATGGAGCTTTCGATAAAGCCCTTAAAACAACAAACATAAATACTCCTAAAAACATAAAAAACATTCCTAATTCTATAGTTCCTAAAGATCCTTCATCATGCATTGTCCCTGGTAAAACCATTACTAATACATCAATAAAGTGAGCAAAGAAAATAATTAAAGCTATTGGTAAAACAAATATTGCATTCCTTTTCGCATCTCTAGACATTAAAACAAAAAATGGTAAAAGGAAGTTCACGAAAAATGTTCCCATATAAAGAAGTTTATACTCTTCAAACCTTACTATGTAATAAATAGTTTCTTCAGGAATATTGGCGTACCATATTAACATGAATTGGGCAAACCATAAATAAGACCATAACATACTTATCGCAAACATCCACTTAACTAAATCATGCATATGACTATCATTTACCTCCTTCAAAGCTCCTCTACTTTTAAGATAAATTACTAATACTACTGCAACAATCATACATGATATCCACATTCCAGAAAAAGCATACCATCCAAACAATGTACTAAACCAATGAACATCTATAGACATAATCCAATCCCAAGCAGACGCAACTGAAGAGTAAGCAAAGAATACTATAAATAATACTGACATTTTTATAGCCTTTTTATAGTTTGGAGATACTCCACCGCTAATTTGAGATAAATCTAATGCATCTTCTTTTAGAGAGTTTCTTCTAAACCAATTGGCAAAGAACATCCAAACTCCTAAAAAGACAATAGCTCTTACCCAAAAGAATGGTAGGTTTAAGTATCCTGATTTCCCTGCAATAATTTCATCATAATTTGGAGCTGCAGGATCTGTAATTCCAGGCTCCATCCAGTGATATAAATGCGTTTGATGTAAAGAACTTGCTATTAAAACAACTAATAAAACTCCAGCTCCAATAGGCATGTAACTCATTATTGCCTGAAAAACTCTTTGAGTGGTAACACCCCACGCCATTTCTGCGGCATATTGTATTGACAAAAAGAATACTGCAGCTAATGAAATGGCAAAAAAGAAATATCCATTTACTAATAAATTAGCCCATATACGAGTTCCTGTATGATGTCCATGACTTGTAAAAACTCCTACTAATAACGCCACTATTCCAACCACAATTAATATAATTGAAGTCATTTTTGCTTTATTTGATACTGTGTATTCCATTTTATTAGAATGTTTGTTTTCTTTTATTTTATTATTTTTAATGCCCGATTTCCTCTACAGCTGCTTCTACAACTTCAGCAGCAAACTCTTCTGCAACTTCAACTGGTGCTGTAGCACTTGTATCCACCTCAGGAACTTTACCCATAAATTCAACATTTATGTAATGTACTAATTTCCATCTCTCATCTTGTCTTAATTGTGAAGCATGTGATCCCATCAACCCTTTTCCATATGTAATTGTGTGGAACATTTTCCCTTCAGATAATTCTAATGTAGCACTAAATTTAGTTGGTATTGGAGGGAACTTATCTCTTTCAACTAAAGAGCCATCTCCTTGCCCTGTTTTTCCATGACAATGAACACAGAACATACCATATAATTCTTTTCCACCTGCTAATACTGCATCAGTATAAGCAATTGGATTTTTTAAATTTTGACCAGCCATTTCATATCCTTCAGGTGTATTTTCATAGCCATAAGGTTGAAAACCTCTAGGAATAGAACCTTCAACAGGTTGTCTAGCTGACATTGAATTTATGATAGAATCATTTCCTTGTTTACCTCTCAACTCACCATAATCTACATATGTTTCTATTGATGGGGAACGATACATGTCAGGCATATATTCTGGAGCTAAACCACCTTCCTCTCTACAAGAGGCAATAGAAATAACAGCAAGAACTACAGCTAACTTTGATATCTTATTTAAATACTTTCTTTTCATCTGTATTATTTTTCGTCAATTTCTAAAACACACGTTTCATTAATTAAAGCTTTTATTTCCTCAGCACTTAAATCAGAATCAGAAGCATGGATTTCCATTACAAATCTATCATCTGTTGTTCTTGGGTAAGGGTTTTTCGCTTTAAATCCAGGTAGCGTCCAGTTTCTTAACATAAATGTAATTGCCATACCATGTGCTGCACATAGTACTCCAAATTCAAAAATTACAGGAACAAATGAAGGTATGTTTGTTGTTATTGAAAAATTAGGTTTCCCACCTATATTTAAAGGCCAATCCTGAATCATAAAATACCATAACCCAGTAATTGCTAATGCAACCCCAATCATACCATATATAAATGCAGTAATAGCCAATCTTGTTTTTTCTAGACCAATAACAGGATCTATTCCATGTATTGGAAATGGAGAGAAAACATCTCTAATATGAATTCCTTTTGCAACAAGATGTTTAGCGCTTTCTAAAAGCACATAATCATCATCATATATTGCATACATTGCTTTTTCTGACATAATTCTATCTTATTTTATATCCTTTTTAAATACTGGGTGAAGTTTTTTAAAGTCTTCATCACTCATATTCTTATATCTTTCTCCTGATGATTTCAGTATTGTTTTAACTTCATTTAATGCCAATACAGGGAAATATTTTAAAAACAATAAATAAAATACCGAGAAGATACCTATTGTACCAATATACACCCCTAAATCTACCCATGTAGGGAAAAACATTCTCCAAGTAGAAGGTAAATAATCACGAGCCAAACAAGTGACAATAATGTCAAATCGTTCAAACCACATTCCAATATTAATAATAAGTGCAATTATAAATGTAGCCGTAAGGCTTGTTCTTACTTTCTTAAACCATAAAAATGCTGGAGTTACAAAGTTGCAAAATATAAGCGACCAAAATGCCCAAGCATATTTTCCTGTTGCTGCTCCTGCTGACATGTATACATAACTTTCGTATTGAACTCCTGTATACCAACCAATAAAAAATTCTGTAGTATATGCAACACCTACTATCCCTCCGGTTAGTATAATTACGATATTCATATATTCAATATGCTTAACTGTTATAATGTACTCTAAACGCATTGCTTTTCTAGCAATAAGCATTAGAGTCTGTACCATTGCAAAGCCAGAGAACACAGCTCCTGCAACAAAGTATGGCGGAAATATGGTGCTGTGCCAACCAGGGACAAGCGAGGTTGCGAAATCCATAGATACAATTGAATGAACTGAGAATACTAAAGGTGTTGCTAAACCAGCTAACACTAATGACACCTCTTCAAAACGTTGCCATGCTTTCGCATTTCCTGTCCAACCAAAACTTAATAAACTATACATTAATTTTTGTACTGGACGACTAGCTCTATCTCTAATTGAAGCAAAATCAGGTATTAATCCGATATACCAAAAAACTAAAGAAACTGATAAGTATGTACTAATTGCAAATACATCCCATAATAATGGAGAGTTAAAGTTTACCCATAAAGAACCAAATTGGTTTGGTAATGGAAAAACCCAATAAGCCATCCAAATTCTACCCATGTGTATCATCGGGAAAGTTCCCGCCATAAATACAGCAAATATTGTCATTGCTTCAGCTGGCCTATTAATTGCCATCCTCCATTTTTGTCTAAACAATAATAATACCGCAGAAATAAGTGTTCCAGCATGACCAATTCCAACCCACCATACGAAGTTGGTAATATCCCATGCCCAACCCATCGTATTATTCAATCCCCAAGTACCTATTCCAGTTCCTAATAAATAAAGGATGCAACCAACACCCCAAAGAGCAGTTATAGTTGCTATAGTCATTAAAACCTTCCATAATTTAGTAGGCCCATGTTCTATAGAATACAAAACATCCTCTGTTATCTTGCTATAAGTAACATCGTCTCCTAAAATTAATGGTTCTCTTATTGCTGCTTCTTTATGCATTTTATAATTCTTTTAATAAACTATTAAGCTTTTTTACTTGTTAAATTTCTAACCTTAGTTTGATAATATACGTTAGCCTCTTGACCTTTTTCTTCAATAACTCTGTATGACCTATCATGATCAATCCCTGCTCTTACTGCACTTTCTGTATCGTTAATATCTCCAAAAGTAATTGCGTTTGTAGGGCAAGCCGAAGAACATGCTGTTTGAATTGCTCCATCCACCACTTTAGCCCCTGCTTTTTTAGCATCTAATTTCCCTTCTTGGATACGTTGTACACACATACTACATTTCTCCATTACCCCTCTTGAACGAACTACAACATCTGGATTAAGTACCATACGTCCTAAATCATCTTGAGATGGATTGAAATCTGTAAACTTATTATATGCTATATAATTATACCAGTTAAATCTTCTCACTTTGTATGCACAGTTATTGGCACAATACCTTGTTCCTATACAACGGTTATAAGCCATCATATTCAGTCCTTCATTACTATGTGTTGTTGCTGCAACCGGACAAACAGTTTCACAACCTGCATGGTTACAATGCTGACACATCATTGGTTGATGAACAACTAATGGGTTATCCGCAGGGTCCTCCATATGCTGGTAACCAAATGTAGTTCCTACATCTTCAGCTTCTTTAGTTTTCCCTAATGTTCCTTTAATATCTCCTGCGTCTTGATATTCACTTGCATAGTATCTATCAATTCTCATCCAATGCATGATTCGTGCTCTCCTTACTTCATCCTTACCAATAACAGCAATGTTATTTTCAGCAATACAAGAAGTAACACAAGAACTACATCCTGTACAAGCATTTAAGTCGATAGACATTCCCCACCTGTGACCAATATTTTCTACTGGCTGATCTTCTCCCCAAATATTAAATTCCTGTATTACCTTGTT
>JAESUI010000204.1 GCA_016763135.1 Flavobacteriales bacterium | reverse complement strand
TCGTCACATTTAACAAAACAAGAAAATGGTGTTGGTGATTTTTGATTTAATTTAATATAAATATCAATAGGGCTAATTTCAACATCCCGATAGCTATCGGGATCAGCAAAATATTCTTGACAATAATTTACCTCATAAATATCTCCTAATTGAATGTGCTGTTTTAATCGATTAACATTATCCAAATAATCTTCTTTAGAAACTCTTGGTAAAACCTTAATCCTTTCAACTTCTTGCTGTAAAATCGAAATAGATTTGATTTTAGTCAAAATCTCATCTACATCCTGAGCAGTGTAAATTGTCGTTTGATAAAAAATTTCAATTTCATTTTCTTTTATTTTAAATAAGATTTCTGGTGTAAAAAAATGCTTTTCAGGAAATTGAATTCCATCAAAATTGATTGAAGTAAGTTCTTCTATTTTATTTTTATAATCATAAGATATAAATCCAAACTGCCAATCATTCTCATTTTGTTCATCACTATCTGAAACTGCAAACAGATTTGTTTTTTCATTATCATTACTATTTAAAAAAACAATGTTCTTCTTATTCTTAAAATACGTTAGAAGCTGCTGTTCAAATAAGATTTTATCTGAAATAATATGATTTAAAATTTCCATTTTAGTTAATGGAATCTAACTGATTGGCAAGTATAGCAAGACCTTCCTCAAAACTGCAAGGAGAATAGTCTATATCATTTACAGCTTTATCTAAAATAAATCCAGTTTTTGGCGGTCGTTTTGCAACCTGATTCAATGAGGAAGACTTAATAGGTGTAACAATTGACTTATCTAAACCATAAAAATCTGCAACTCTATATACCAAATCAATAATACTCATTACATCTTTTCCAGAAAGATGATATATTCCTTCTGCTTGTTTTTCAGCAATTAGCCAACAACCCATTGCTAAATCTTCAGCTAAAGTAGGTGAACGAAATTGATCATCGACTATAGTTAAAGGATTCCCTTTCTCTAATGCTTCTTTGGCCCAAAGCACAATGTTTGAACGACTCATGTTCTCTCCAATACCGTAAACAATTATTGTTCTTGCTACACTCCATTTAACATTACTTTTCTGCAATAACTTTTCTGCTTCATATTTCGATTTACCATAATAACTCAATGGATTTGGCTCATCTCTCTCTTTATAAGGGCCTTCTTCTCCATCAAAAATAAAATCAGTAGAAAGGTGTATTAGATGAGTTTTGTTTCGTTCAGAAGCCTCAATTAGGTATTTAACTGAGTTTACATTTAAATCCCAACACAACTCCTTATTCAACTCACAAGCATCAACATTAGTCATTGCTGCTGTATTGATAATTGTATCAGGATGAAACTCATTAACAGTAACTAATACTTCTTCTTTATTGGTGATGTCTAAAGGTTGATATTGATAGCCTTCTTTATTATTAATTCGATTTTCTCCTTTTGAAGTGGCTAAAAGTTCGATATTCCCTTTGCCAGCTAATAACTTAACTAACTTCTGACCAAGGAGGCCATTACTTCCAGTGATTAAAATTTTCACTATTAAAAAGGTTATTTATTTAAAATGTTCTGTTGAGTCGCAAATTCTCTAAAAGCATCTATCTGTTCTAGGGTTCCTAAAACAAATATTTTTGCTTGAGGTGTAATTACAGTATCCGGTGACGGATTAATAATGTATTCTCCTTGTGGGGTTCTAAAACCAACAATATTAGCTCCTGATTTATCTCGAATACCCAGCTCTTTAATCGATTTATTTTTAAGGTCTTCTGGTAAGTTTTCAAATGTAATTTCTTCTAAATTAACTGAGCTTGTTCCTTGCCCCATTACATAATCCATAAATTCAACAACATCTGGTTTTATAACTAAAGAAGCCATGTGTGCTCCACCTATTTTATCAGGCATAATTACATTATTGGCTCCTGCTCTTCTTAATTTCTTATCTGTATTATCTTTTGATGCCCTACTAATAATTAAAAGGTTTGGATTCATTTCTCTTGCAGTTAACACCACAAAAAGGTTATCGGCATCTTTTGGCAAGGTTGTAATAAGTGATGTAGCTGTTGCTATTCCTGCTTTTTCTAAGTACTTATCTAATGTAGCATCTCCTTCTATAAATGGAATATCGTGTTCTTCTCTCAATTCATCAGTCAATTCCTTATTTTGTTCTATAACCACATACTTTCTGCGATGTGACTTTAACTCTGAAGCAGCTTGGCTACCATTTCTACCATAGCCGCAAATAATTGTATGACCTGAAACTTTACTCATTTTTTTATTTATCCTTAAATCTCTAAAATAAACCTTGTACTCACCATTTAATATATAATTTGAAATTGATGTGACAGCAAATACAAATGTACTGAAGCTAAAGATAATTAAAAAAGCAGTAAATATCCTCCCAAAATCAGATAAAGGTCGTACTTCATTAAATCCTACAGTGGAAATTGTAATCACCGTCATGTAAAAAGCCTCACCAAGCGTATAGCCTTCAATAATTATAAAGCCAGTAATTCCAACAAATAGAATAGTAATAAGAAGAAGTAATGCAATATATACTTTCTTAAAATACTTAAAATTAAGTAATGTATATTTTAGATATCCCAAACAGACTTGCGTTTTTTAAACTTAAAATACTCTTTATGTTCAAGTAAAAAAGCCATTATAAGGTAAATAAATATTGGTGATCCAAAGGTTAAAAAGGAAAGATAAATAAAAGACATACGTATTCTGCTCGATTTAAGCTGAAGTTTCTCTCCCCACCAAGAACAAACCCCAAAGGCTCGTTTTTCAAAATATGTTAGTATTTTATTAATCATTGCTGGATAATTTTATTCCCAATACTGCAATTTAAACATTTTTTTTGAGAACAATAATTATTCTTCAATTCAATGAGTGATTGTGTTTGCATTGCATTACTTGATTTCACACCTAATTCTGTCCATTTTTTAATGATAGAATTATTTTCAGCTTTAATATTTTCAAGTAAACTCAGTGACTTATTAACTAATTCCTCATTCTGTTTTGCTTTCCCGTAAACAAAGGTAAACGGAACAATTACATTGATTATGATATTGTTTATTGTATTTATTCCAATCTTTTTAATTTTCTTATCCTTTACTTCTGCACCAAACTGATAATGCGTATCCCAATACATAGAAGCTTGAACAATAAATAGTTGCTGTAATTCTTTAACTGATTTGGCTTCAATTATTCTGGCAAACAATCGAGTATGATTATTCATTAAATTGGCTAATTGGGAAATCCTGATAGTAGGAAAATTGCTTGGACGCAATCGCAATAACTTCCACAAACTTTTATCTAAAGGAGTTAAATCAAATTTTGAT
>JAESUI010000203.1 GCA_016763135.1 Flavobacteriales bacterium | reverse complement strand
GTATGGGAATTAACGTTAAAGGTAAATTCCCAGCAGAAGTTTAATAATTAAAATTAATTAACAATGGCGAGGTTGACCAAAAATATGAAAGAAGCTTTATCAAAGTTTGATCTTGAAAAAGAACACAAGCTGGATGAAGCAGCTAAAATTGTTAAGGATATTACATTTACAAAATTTGACGCCTCTGTTGATATTAGTGTACGTTTAGGAGTAGATCCTAGAAAAGCTAATGAAATGGTTAGAGGAGTTGTTGCCTTACCGAATGGTGTAGGTAAAGATGTTAAAGTTTTAGTATTATGTACTCCTGACAAAGAAGCTGAAGCTAAAGAGGCCGGTGCTGACTTTGTTGGTTTAGACGAATATATCGAAAAGATAAAAGGCGGATGGACTGACATTGATGTTATTATTACAATGCCAAGTGTAATGGGTAAAGTTGGAGCTTTAGGTCGAGTTTTAGGACCAAGAGGCTTAATGCCAAATCCAAAATCAGGTACTGTAACGATGGACATTAAGAAAGCTGTTACTGAAATCAAAGCAGGTAAAATTGATTTTAAAGTAGATAAATTTGGAATTATTCATACTACCGTAGGTAGAGCATCATTCAGCGCTGAGAAGTTAGCAGAAAATGCAAATGAATTATTACAAACTATTATAAAATTAAAGCCAACATCGGCAAAAGGTACTTACATGAAAAGCATTTGCTTATCAAGTACTATGAGTCCTGGAGTTAAAGTTGAACCAAAATCATTTGCGGTTTAATAGATTTTCTAATCTAACAAATAAGTTATGACAAGAGAAGAAAAAAATCAAGCAATAGACGTTTTAACCGAAAAGTTAAACGGATCAAATATTTTTTATTTGACAGATATTGCTGGATTAGATGCAGAAGGCTCTTCAAATTTAAGAAGATCTTGTTTTAAAAGCGATGTACAGTTAGAAGTTGTAAAAAATACCTTATTAAGAAAAGCTTTAGAAAAAGCTGAAGGTAATTACGATGAATTGTATGACTCTTTAAAAGGAAGTACATCTATAATGTTTTCTACCGTAGGTAATGCACCTGCAAAAATCATTAAAGATTTCCGTAAAAAAAGCGAGACACCTCTTTTAAAAGGAGCGTTCATTGAAGAAGCAATATTTATTGGTGATGAACATTTAGATGCACTTGTTGCAATCAAATCTAAAGAAGAATTACTTGGAGATATTATTTCTTTATTACAATCTCCTGCTAAAAACGTTATTTCAGCACTTCAATCGAGTGGTGGAAAAATTGCAGGTATTGTTAAAACACTTTCAGAGAAACCTGAATAAAAACAAACACAGACAATTAATAATTTAAATAAAACAAATAAAAATAAATTACAATGGCAGATTTAAAAAAACTTGCAGACGAGTTAGTTAACTTAACTGTAAAAGACGTAAACGAATTAGCTACTATACTTAAAGACGAACATGGAATTGAGCCTGCTGCTGCTGCAGTAGCTGTTGCTGGACCTGCTGCTGGTGGAGACGCTGGTGGAGAAGAAGAAAAAACTGAATTTGACGTAATCTTAACAGCAGCTGGTGGTTCTAAATTAGCTGTAGTAAAATTAGTTAAAGAATTAACTGGTTTAGGTCTTAAAGAAGCTAAAGGTTTAGTTGATGCAGCACCAAAAGCATTAAAAGAAGGTGTTGCTAAAGATGAAGCAGAAGCTTTAAAAACACAATTAGAAGAAGCTGGAGCTGAAGTAGATATTAAATAATTTCTCGTTTCCAAAATACAAGGTTTAGATATTCTTTCGTTTTTAACGAAATAATGTCTAAACCATTTTGTGCTTATACACTCCTACGTAAATAGAAAACTGAGGCCACTCATCGAGTGAGCTGATTTACAAAGAGTTATAGTATTAATAATTCAGATAAGTCTCTATTGAGACGTAATTTTAATAATAACTAAACTCATTTATACTAATGAATAAAGCGTTAGTTGAAACAAAAAAAGCAGAAAGAATTAGCTTTGCTGCTACTAAAAATCAGTTAGTCTATCCTGATTTTTTAGATATACAATTAAAATCATTTCAAGAATTTTTTCAATTAGAAACTACTCCAGAAAACAGAGAACAAGAAGGTTTGTTTAATGTATTTAGCGAGAATTTCCCAATTACAGATGCGAGAAATCAATTCGTATTGGAGTTTCAGGATTACTTTGTAGATCCACCGAGATATTCGATAGATGAGTGTATTGATAGAGGTTTAACACACAGTGTGCCTTTAAAAGCCAAATTAAAACTTTATTGTACAGATCCTGAGCACGAAGATTTTGAAACAATCGTTCAAGATGTATATTTAGGGACTATCCCTTATATGACAAATAAAGGAACATTCGTAATTAACGGAGCAGAAAGAGTAATTGTATCTCAATTACACAGATCTCCAGGTGTATTCTTTGGTCAAAGTCGCCATGCAAATGGTACTAAATTATATTCAGCAAGAGTAATTCCTTTTAAAGGTTCTTGGATTGAATTTGCTACAGACATTAACAGTGTAATGTATGCTTATATCGATAGAAAGAAAAAGTTACCTGTAACCACCCTTTTTAGAGCTATTGGATACGAAACTGATAAAGATATATTAGAGTTATTTGATTTAGCTGACGAAGTAAAAGTTAGTAAAACAGGACTTAAAAAGATTTTAGGGCGAAAATTAGCTGCAAGAGTATTAAAAACTTGGGTAGAAGATTTCGTTGATGAAGATACTGGAGAAGTTGTTTCTATTGAAAGAAATGAAGTAATTATTGATAGAGAAACAGTTCTTGAAAAAGATCATGTTGATCAAATAATTGAATCAGGTTCTAAAACAATTATCCTTCATAAAGAAGATGTAAACTCAGCGGATTATGCAATTATTTACAATACCCTGCAAAAAGATCCTTCCAATTCAGAAAAAGAAGCTGTAGAACACATCTATAGACAATTAAGAAATGCTGAGCCGCCAGATGTAGAAACTGCAAGAGGTGTTATCGATAAATTATTTTTCTCTGAAACAAGATATGATTTAGGTGAAGTAGGTCGTTTTAGAATAAACAAAAAATTAGGTATGGATACTCCAGATAATGTTAGAACATTGTCTAGAGAAGATATCATATCTATTATCAAATATTTAATTGAGTTAATAAACTCTAAAACTTTAGTTGATGATATTGATCACTTAAGTAACAGAAGAGTTAGAACGGTTGGTGAACAATTGTACAACCAATTTGGTGTTGGTCTTTCAAGAATGGCAAGAACTATTCGTGAAAGAATGAATGTAAGAGATAATGAGGTATTTACACCTTCTGATTTAATTAATGCGAAAACATTATCATCAGTAATTAACTCTTTCTTCGGTACCAACCAATTATCTCAATTTATGGATCAAACAAATCCATTATCAGAGATTACACACAAAAGAAGAATGTCCGCCTTAGGGCCAGGAGGTCTATCGAGAGAAAGAGCTGGGTTTGAGG
>JAESUI010000202.1 GCA_016763135.1 Flavobacteriales bacterium | reverse complement strand
ATAATGCTATTGTCTGTTGGAAAGGAGAAAAGACGCAACGTTGGAAAGATGAATTAGTGATGAGTGCAATGGAATTTGATTTTCCTATTCACAAACCATTTTATGAGTTAACAGCAGAACAACAAGAGCTAGTTTGGAAAGGGAATAAGTATTTTAAAGGACTTAATAAATTCTTTAAAAAGTTAGAGGCAAAAAGCTATAAAATTCAGTACAGAGTAATGCTTTCGAGGTACAGAGGTAAAACCTTGTGTAGTGATTGCAGAGGAACAAGATTGCGTAAAGATGCAAATTATGTAAAGGTTGGCGGTAAATCTATTACTGATATTGTTTTAATGCCAGTAGATCAATTGAAGGATTTTTTTGCTGATTTAACACTAAATGAGCACGACACTAAAATTTCCAACCGGTTATTGATTGAAATTAATAACCGTATTCAGTATTTAAATAATGTAGGTTTAGGTTATTTAACGTTAAATAGGTTGTCTTCAACCCTTTCTGGAGGAGAATCGCAACGAATAAATTTAGCAACATCTTTAGGAAGTAGTTTGGTTGGGTCAATGTATATTTTGGATGAACCCAGTATTGGTTTGCACTCAAAGGATACAGAGCGATTAATTAAAGTGCTTAGAGAATTACAACAGTTAGGAAATTCGGTAATTGTTGTTGAACATGATGAGGATATAATTAAAGCTGCAGATGAAATTATTGACTTAGGACCTGAGGCTGGGAACTTAGGGGGAGAAATCGTTTTTCAAGGAAATTATTCAGAGCTGTTAGCAAGTAATGCAAGTTTAACAGCTAAATACATCAACGGAATAGAAAAGATAGAGATACCTTCTAAACCTAGAAAGTGGAAGAAACGAATTCTGATTGAAGGAGCTAGGGAAAACAATTTGAAAGGTATTGATGTTGAATTTCCATTACATACAATGACAGTGGTAACTGGGGTGAGTGGGTCAGGGAAATCATCATTAGTGAAAAACTGTTTATTGCCTTCTTTAAAAAAAATGTTTGATGGTTATTCGGAGCAATCAGGTGTAATTGATAAAATTAGTGGGGACATAGATAGCTTAAAAGGGGTGGAGTTTATTAATCAAAACCCTATTGGAAAATCATCTAGATCAAACCCTGTAACCTACGTTAAAGCTTATGATGAAATAAGAGGTTTATATGCTTCTCAAGGACTAGCAAAAGCAAGAGCTTATAAGCCAGGGCATTTTTCTTTTAACACAGATGGTGGGAGATGTGATACTTGTAAAGGTGAAGGTGAGATAACGGTAGAAATGCAGTTTATGGCAGACATTCATTTGGTATGTGAGGAATGTAAGGGAGCTCGTTTCAAAGACGAAGTACTAGAAATAAAATTCAATAATAAGAGTATAGCTGATTTATTAGCATTAACTATCGATGAAGCCATTCAGTTTTTTCAAGAATCTGATGGAAGGTATGAAAAACGAATTATAGAAAAATTATTACCCTTACAAGAGGTTGGATTAGGGTATGTTCATTTGGGACAATCATCAAGTACATTGTCTGGGGGAGAAGCACAACGTGTTAAGTTGGCTTCATTTTTAGCAAAAAAAGATAGCTCAGCTAATTTGTTATTTATTTTTGATGAACCAACAACTGGCTTGCATTTTCATGATATTAAAAAATTACTAAAAGCATTTGATGCATTAATTACTCAGGGGCATTCTATTATTGTTATTGAACATAATTTAGATGTAGTAAAATGTGCTGACTGGGTAATTGATTTAGGTCCTGAAGGAGGAGAGAACGGAGGTAATGTGATTTTTACGGGTACTCCCTTAGAATTGGCTAAGTACAATAACTCATTTACAGCTAAATATTTGCAACAAAAGATGTAAATTCTTAATTTCATCTTAAAATTTTACTTTGATTGACACTACAGAAAAAATACAATTCACTCATTCTGAGATCTTCCTTAGGAAAGACGGTATTGTAGAAATCCTTATAAAAGAGTCTTCTTTTATAGGTAGAGATGAATGTGTTGAAGTTGTTGACTCTTACAAAGAAATTTTAGAACCTAAGAAATATCCTCTGTTGCACATAACAGAAGATTATGTAACAATTGATAAAGAAGCAAGAGAATTTGCGGCATCTAAAGAAGGGTTAATGTTTTCTAAAGTAGAAGCATTTGTAATAAATTCTTTAGCTCATAAAATATTGGCTAATTTCTATATTAAAGTAAACAGACCTTCTGTTCCTACCAGATTTTTTAGAAGTAAGGAAGAGGCTGAAGAATGGTTGAGTAAGTACTTATAATTTTTTGAATAAAGTTGTTCTTGTCAGTTGTCTGACAATCAAATAATCAAAAATAAATTAATTTTATAGTCTAATTGCAAAGGGGTTTGTAATTATAGTAGTAATTTTTAAAATCAAGTTTTCTTGATTTAATCCCCAGTTGGTTTTCTTGTTTTATCGGCTGGGGTTTTTTTTGTAGGTAATGCCTACAGATAATTATTATCTTCGTGAAGTGAATTACTACCTTAATAGATTTTCTGTTCGAGAGCAACTTATAAATGAAAAGTCCAACAATGATTTAGGAATTATTGTTGTTATCCCTTGTTGTAATGAGCCTGATTTAATCTCCTCTTTAAAAAGTTTGGTTGATTGTGAACAGCCAACATGCAGTGCAGAAGTAATTATTGTTGTAAATGCTTCAGAGAACGCTGAAGAAAGTGTTTTAAATCAAAATAAAAGAACGATTAATGATGCTGTTGAGTGGGGCAGTAAATACCAAGATAATCATGTAACATTCTATTTTATAGAAGAAAACAATTTGTCTAAAAAACATGCAGGAGTGGGGCTGGCTCGTAAAATTGGTATGGATGAAGCAGTTAGAAGATTTGATGCTGTTAATAATCATCAAGGAATAATAGCTTGTTTTGATGCGGATGCACTTTGCGAACCGAGCTATTTAGTCGAATTAGAAAAGCACTTTAAGAAACACCCTAAATCACCAGCTTGTTCCATTCATTTTGAACATCCAATTGAGGGAAATGAGTTTTCATCAGCAATTTATAATGGAATAACCCAATACGAATTACATCTGAGGTATTATAAAAACGGATTAGCTTATGCTGGATTACCTTACGCTTTTCATACAATAGGTTCTAGTATGGCTGTTAGGAGTGAAGCCTACCAAAAGCAAAATGGGATGAACAAACGAAAAGCTGGAGAGGATTTCTACTTTTTACAAAAGCTTATTCCGTTGGGGAATTTTACGGAAATGAAAACTACTAAGATTATTCCTTCACCAAGAGTTTCTAATAGGGTTCCTTTTGGGACAGGAAAGGCAATGCAAAGTTGGTTGGATGATGAGAAGCAAGAATTAATGAGTTATAATCCAAAATCATTTATTGATTTAAAAATGTTTTGTGAGGCTGTTCCTGAGTTGTATAATGATAAAAATGTTATTCCTAAAACCATTCAAGCCTTTTTAGATACAATAGATTTTGAAGAGAATTTAGCTAACATTAAAAAGAATAGTAAATCTCAACAGCATTTTGTAGAAATATTTTTTAAATGGTTTAACGCTTTTAAGGTGTTAAAGTATATGCACTTTGTTCGAGATAACTATTACCCAGATGTATCTATTTTTGAAGGTGCTAACGAGTTGCTAACGATTCTGGATCAACAAAATGAAAAAAACGTAAAAAAATTACTTATTAAATACAGGTTAATAGATACAGTTTAAGTATTGTATTTACTTTTTTCAAAGTTAATAAGAAGTTGGTTTGTTTGTGAAATTATTTTTTTCTGAAAAAAAGATGTGCCACCAATTAATACTCCTTTAATTCCTAGTGCTTGTTTTGCCCATTTATGAAGGTTGAAATGGTCATTGTGAGTTATTATTTTCCCATCCTCAAATTCAAATGTAGCCTCAATTATATTATGCACTTTCCTTCCTGTTTTACTAAAATTATAATAAGCCTCCCAATGAGCACTTCCTTTTTTATCGTTTGCTTTAATATTTGAAGTTTCTATTATGAATTTTTTTCCTTTTTGGCTTTCACATAGCATTCGCCACATGTTTTTTGCTTTTTCTCCTCGTAAAACACCAAAAGCAGGATCTCTAAATATGACCTCTTTATGGTAACAATCAATCATGGTTTCGGCATCTAGTTTTTCAAATGCTTGATAAAATGTTTCTACTAGTTTTTGCATAGAACTAATGTTAATGACTATTTTCTTTTCAATATTATGACTAACCAATTAAAAACAAACAAGGTCGTTTGTTTAAGTTAATGTTGGTTTTCTTCCATTCTTCAACGGTTTTAGTAGTTATTTGTTCTGATTGCAAAGTAATATCAACAGCAATACACAGTTTAGTGGTGTTGAAACAGTTTTTTAATATATCTTCTAATACATGATGGTTTCTATATGGCGTTTCAATAAAAATTTGGGTTTGTTGTTTGTTTTTGACCAAACGTTCTAAGTCTTTTAGTTTATATGTTCTGTCTTTTTGGTCTTTGGGTAAATAACCATTAAAACAAAAGCTTTGTCCGTTAAATCCGCTTGCCATTAAAGCGAGTAGAATAGAGGAGGGACCAACAAGTGGAACTACTTTTATGTTAGTACGTTGGGCTAAATCAACAATATCTGCTCCAGGGTCTGCTATACCAGGACAACCAGCTTCAGAAAGCACTCCAATGTTTTTTCCCTCAGCTATTGACTTTAAGAAAGTAGGAAGCTCAGTTTCTTGTGTTCGTTTATTTAATTCAAAAAAAGTAAGTTCATTAATAGGCTTAATAATTCCAGATTTCTTTAAAAATCTACGAGCAGTTTTTATATTTTCAACAATATAGGTATCAATTTCATTAATAATATTAGTGTTGTATTCTGGTATTACTTGATTAATAGCAGTTTCTCCGAGTGTTATCGGAATCATATAAAGTGTACCTTTTTTACTCATTTTTTAATGTTTTTATAAATTCATCACAAGCAGTATTAAGCATTTGGTAAACAGCCTCAAAACCTTGTTCACCTCCGTAATAAGGATCAGGAACACTTAGATTCTTATTTGGATGATTAAAGCTTAAAAATAACATTACTTTATTTTTATCTACTTTATTTCTAGCTAATTGTAAAATATTATTTTGGTTAGATTCATCCATAGCAAAAATATAATCAAACTCATCAAAATCATTAACAGAGAATTGTCTTCCTCTTTGATTAGAAATATTTAAATTATGATCGATTGCTTTTTGTTGCATTCTTTTATCTGGAGCTTCTCCGACATGATAATTAGCTGTTCCTGCAGAATCAACAATCAAATCTATTTTTTGTTTTTCAATTTTAGCATTTAAAATTCCTTCGGCTATTGCTGAACGACAAATGTTTCCTAAACAAACGAACAGTATTTTTTTCATAAATAAAAGGATAAAATGTAAAGAAATACAAATAAAATTAAGATAATCATCGTGTAAAAAACACCTTTTTGTCCTCTTTTAGAAATAGGTTTGTATTCTTGAGGTGTTTTGTATTCTCTGTTAAAAAATGCCATATTAATAAGCCCTTTGATTCTAATTAGTGTATACAAATAAAAAAACAGGAACAAATTAACGCTCCTGTTTAGTTAGTGCAATGTAATGAGAATCATTACTTTTGCTTCGTTAAAGCTTATTGTAAGCTTATTTTTTTCTTTAAATCATCAATATACCCTCTAAATCTTTTATCAGTATCCATTAAATTATTAACTGTTTTACAAGCATGTAATACTGTTGCATGGTCTTTTCCTCCACAATGCATACCAATTGTTGCTAAGCTAGATTTGGTCATTTGTTTAGAGAAGTACATTGCAATTTGTCTTGCTTGTACAACTTCTCTTTTTCTTGTTTTAGATTTTAATGTATCAATTGCCATATCAAAATAGTCACAAACTACTTTTTGAATGTAATCGATAGATACTTCTTTAGCAGTATTCTTAACAAACTTATCAACCATTTGACGAGCAAGGTCTAAGTTTACTGCTTTTTTATTTAATGATGATTGTGCTAAAATAGAAATTAAAGCACCTTCTAATTCTCTTACGTTAGTTGTAATACTGTAACCGATATATTCAACAACATCTTTTGGTAAATCTAATCCTTCTTGATACATCTTCATCTCTAAGATGGCAATTCTAGTTTCTAAAGCAGGTGCTTGTAAATCTGCAGCTAATCCCCACTTAAATCTAGATAGTAAACGTTGTTCCATTCCAATTATATCAACTGGAGCCTTATCTGCAGTTAAAATAATTTGTTTTCCTGACTGATGAAGGTGGTTGAATATGTGGAAGAATACATCTTGTGTTTTAGGTTTTCCACCGAAAAACTGAACATCATCAATAATCAATACATCTATCATTTGATAGAAATGAATAAAATCGTTTTGTTCGTTGTTTCTTACCGCATCAATAAATTGTGTTGTAAATTTTTCAGAAGAAACATATAATACTGTTTTTTCAGGGAATCTGTTTTTTACATCAATTCCAATAGCATGAGCTAAATGTGTTTTTCCTAAACCAACTCCTCCATAAATCAATAAAGGATTAAAAGCTGTTCCTCCAGGATTTTTTGCTACTGCAAAACCTGCTGAACGAGCTAATCTGTTACAATCTCCTTCAATAAAGTTGTCAAAAGAATAATTTGGATTTAATTGAGAATCTACATTTATTTTTTTAAGACCAGGAATAATGAAAGGATTACGGATAGACTTATCTTTATTTAAGTCTATTGGCATAGAAACAGGTATGTTTTTTATAGCTTGTCTGTTTGTTGCTGGAATCTTAACAGTGTATGGCTTAGTTCCGTTCTGATTGTTTTCCATTACAATACTGTATTCTAGCCTTCCTTCTGCTCCTAATTCTTTTTTAATTGTTTTCTTAAGGATCGTTACATAATGTTCTTCTAACCATTCGTAGAAAAACTGACTTGGAACTTGTATAGTTAAGACTTTGCTTTTTAGCTTTACAGGTTTTATGGGTTCAAACCAAGTTTTATAACTTTGTAAACTAACGTTGTCTTTGATTACCTGAAGGCAATTCTCCCAAACTGAATTAAAGTCTTTTTGCATTTTATAAAGCTCCCATATTAAATGTTAAAAAATAAAAGTTTTCGTTCAAAATTTAACGAGTGATTTTAAGAGTTGATTGTTGATAAATAATTATCGTTTTCAACTTGTTGTAAGCTCTTAAAAATCAGTGCTTTTCGTATTAAAGCAACGTCCTTGTTTTGTTCTAACAAATATTTGAATAAAAAAGTGAAAAAAAAAACTTTTTAGCTATTGTTTTTTTAAAAACTTTTGTTTCCGATTCTAATATTCTGAGAATTAACTGAATAATTTTTGTTCTCATGGATATAAAAATCTATGCGACCCAAATTAATGCCAGCCCATCCTACTTGTGTTATTAACGT
>JAESUI010000201.1 GCA_016763135.1 Flavobacteriales bacterium | reverse complement strand
TACAATTGGATCAAGTTTAAATTGCCCTGCATGGCGAGGAATAACTAAATAATCAAATTCTTTAGATCCAGAAACTCCTGAAGCGTCTGTAATGATGTTGTCATTTATTTTTGGGTCATAGGTTTCAAAATCTGAAGGGAATGTTAATTCTGGGCTATCAATTAAGGGGAGGTTTCCCTTTCCAGAAATTTTAATTTTAATGTTTACTGCTTCGTTTGCTTTTATTTCGTTTGAAGAAACATCAACTTTCATACCTAACTTACCAACGGAATTTCTGAAGCTACTTGGAGCATTAGAGGGTAGGGGTAGGACTTTGATTTTTATGGGTTTACTTTTTACATTGTACTCTACATTTTCTACTTTTCCGAAAAACTGATCAAATATATTTTGTGAACCACCAGAAACTCTTTTCTGTACTATAAAGTTAAATTCTAAAGGGTCTATTATTAAACTTCCTACTTTTTGAGGGAATAGAACATTTTTTTTAATGGTGTAAACTTGCCATCTGTATCCACCTATTATCTCTGTCTTTGCTACAGATTGACCTAAGTCTATAGTTTGTTTCCAGAAACCATCAGAAGTAGGCTCATTAATTTGTTCATAGCCAGAAAATCTAAGTCTTGTATAATATTTATAGGTAGCAATAATCTGCTCCCCTAGATAAGGAGAAGTTTTATTTACTGAGCACCTAATATACATGTCATCAGATACATTTTGGGTAGCTTTTGTTTTGCTGTTTTGATTTCCACCTTGCTGTATTTTTACTCCTTTGGTTACTTTTATTTTAATTGAGTTGGATTTATGAGATTTTCCGTTCGCAAAAGCGACTGCTGGACCAATAGTAAATTCACCTTCTTTAATTGCCATTAAAATGTAGCTATAGCTAATGCTTGAGGTGGTTTTTCCATTTACCCACGACATGTTCGTGGATTGATTTGGTCCGGAAAGCACTCTGAAATTTGAAAGTTTTGGCGGTTTGAAATTGCTGATTTTTGTATCTGCAGTAAATTGAATTTGAAAGCGATCTCCAGTTTTAACAGTATTACGACTAGTTGCTACAGTAAAGCTAATATTTTGCCCATAGCTAAAGCTAAGCATTAGAAATGCTATAAGCGTTAACGTAATATGTTTTACATAATGTGTCATTAAAGTCGGCTAATTTACTACCAATCTTTTTCTATATTAACTTTTTTTCCTTTTCCCTTTTTCTTCTTCAATTTTGCTTGTACCTTTTTTTCTTGATTGTTCAATGCATCAAGCATACGTTGAGCATCTTCTTTAGTTAATTTACTTGGCTTTGGTTCTTTCTTCTTATCTCCCTTATCTTTTTTGTCACCAGGATCATCTTTTTTATCTTTATCCTTGTCCTTATCCTTATCCTTGTCTTTGTCTTTGTCTTTGTCTTTGTCCTTGTCCTTGTCCTTGTCCTTGTCCTTGTCCTTGTCCTTGTCCTTGTCCTTTTTTTCTTGTTCTTGCTGTTGTTGTAATTTCTTTTTAGCATAAGAAAGATTGTAGCGAGTATGGTTATCGCTTGGATTTTCTCTTAATGCTTTTTTGTATGCTTCAATGCTTTCTTTAAATTTTTGAGATTCTAAATAGGAATTCCCAATGTTATGGTATGCACTTGCTTTTAATTTTTTATCAGTTGTTTTTTCTACAAATTTTTGAAATTGCTGAATGGCTTCAGCATATTTTTTTTGTTTATATAAAGCATCCCCTAAGTTAAAATCTGCTTTACTGGCTTTACTATTTTTTGCTAATGCCTTTTTATAGCTTTCATTAGCAGCTTCATATTTCTTTTCTTTATACTGCTTATTTCCTTCTCTGATGTACTTTTTCTCATCTTGAGAATAGGCATTTAAGCTAATGATAAATGATAATATGTATAAAATGTATTTCATTATTTATTTGTCTCAAATAAGTTTACACCATCTAATTTACTACTTCTTCTATTAGAAATAAAATACTCAACTACAATTAGAAATAACGCAATAATTAAAAACAGTTGAAATCGGTCTTCATAATCTTTAAAAGATTTACTTCCAAATTCTTTCTTTTCCATTTTATCAATTTCAGCCATAATAACGTTTAACCCTCCCTTTGCATTATTTGCTCTAACGTAAGATCCATTTCCAGCTGTAGCAATTTCCTTTAGCATAGGCTCATTCAATTTAGTTACAACGGTATTGCCTTCGTTATCTTTTCTAAAATCTATTTGAGCACCATTTTTATAAATTGGAATAGGACTGCCTTTTTCACTTCCCATTCCAATGGTATGAACTGTTACATTTTCAGAAGCAGCTTCAGCGGCAGCTGATTTTGCATCATCTTCATGGTTTTCTCCGTCAGTAATTACAATGATGGATTTACTAGTTTCATTTTTAAAATCAAACGATTCCATTGCTAAATTAATTGCAGAGCTTATAGATGTCCCTTGTGTAGGAACAATATCTGTGCCTATGGTTTCTAAAAATAATTTAGCAGAGCTATAATCAGTTGTAATAGGTAATTGAACATAAGCTTCTCCAGCAAAAACAATAATCCCTAACCTGTCATTATGTAGTTTTTCTATGAGTTGGTAAATGGCTCTTTTAGATCTCTCTAGTCGGTTTGGAGATAAATCTTCAGCTAACATTGAGTTGGAAACATCTAGGCAAATCATTAAATCAATTCCTTCTCTTTTAACTTCTTCTAGTTTTGTTCCAAATTGTAAATTGGCTAGCCCAATTAAAAGAAAACCAATGGCGAAGGTGTATAATACAAATTTTACAATGGGTAATGTTGTAGAAACATTAGGCATTAATCGTTTGATGATTTCTTGATTTCCAAACTTTCTTAATTTTCTATTTTTCCAGTTTTGAACTAATATAAATACAGCTATTATTAATGGTATAACCACTAATATAGCCCAGAGGTAGATATTGTGTTCAAATCTATACAATGCCTTTAAAGATTATATTTCTTAATAAAAATTCAAGTAATAATAAAACAATTGAAACCAATGCAAATGGCCAAAATTTCTCTGATTTCTTTTTGTATTCAGTTACTTCGATTTTAGATTTTTCTAACTTATCAATTTCATGATAGACATCTTCTAAACTGTTTTTGTTGGTCGCTCTAAAGTATTTTCCATCTGCTATTTCTGCTATTTCTATAAGTGTTTTTTCATCTATTACAACTTCCCTCATTTCATAAACATAATCTCCTCTGTAGTCTATAGCTACTGGGGTTTTAGCCATGCCGTTAGTTCCAACGCCAATGGTATAAACCCTTATTCCAAATTCTCGTGCAATCTCAGCAGCTGTAGATGGAGGTATAGATCCTCTATTACTAGAGCCATCTGTTAATAAAATAACTATTTTACTTTTAGTTTCACTGTCTTTTAAACGATTTACGGCAGTTGCTAATCCCATACCTATAGCAGTTCCATCTTCAATTATTCCATTTTCTAAAGAGCTAAATAAATTAAGTAGAATATCATGGTCTGTGGTTAATGGGCATTGAGTAAAGCTCTCTCCAGCATAAATTACCAAACCAATTCTATCATAAGGCCTTTCAGAAATAAAGTCCATAGCAACTTCTTTAGAAGCTTCTAGCCTGTTAGGTTTAAAATCTTTGGAAAGCATACTACTTGAAATGTCTAATGCAATAATGATGTCAATACCTTCGGTAGTTACATCTTGCCAGCTTAATGAAGTTTGAGGACGAGCTAATGCAGTAATTAAAGCAGCAATAGCAATACTTCTTAATACAATTAAACTATGACGAAAAATTGCAATGGGTGAGTTTCCGAAACCTTTTGTAGTGGTTATTTTAATGGTGCCATAAAACTTTTTCTCCCGAAAAATATACCAAATTATCATCAGTGGAATGATGAGGAGGAGCCAAAAGAAATCTGGATTGGCAAATGTTATTTCTCTCCAATTACTCAGCATTATCTTCTGTTGGTTGGGTTATCAATTTGGTACCTTTAATAAACTCAGCAGCAATTATTAAACTAGCATCGTTTTCGTTGGCTAAGGGCTGTTCTTTTGCAAATTTCACTAAATCAGCTAGCACTAAAATTTGGTTTAGTTTACTCAGTAAATCTGGTTGGATACTATGAAAACGTAAGCTTTGCATTATTTCATCGGTAGTATTTTCTAGGGCATTTACTTGATATCGTTTTTCAATATAATCTCTAATAATTTCAGAAATTTCACTGTGATGGAGTTTGACTTTTCCAGCTTGCCAGAGTTCATCATCTTTTAGTTTTTGTAATCTCCTAAGGCTAATTACATGTGGAGGAATAACTGGTTTTATTTCTTCTACAATAACTTCTGGTTTGTTTTTTAAATACCTAACCAAAACAATTCCACCTAGTAGTAGCGAAAAAATAATGGATACCCACACCCAATTTTCTTTCAACCAATCTACAAATGAAAAAGGCTCTTCTATAGGTTCCTTAATGTCATATATAGATTCTGAAGTATCAACCTCCATTGGCATTACTTCAATGTGTAAAGGCCCTGTTAGAAATGACTCTCCATTAATTTCAAATTCAAAAAAAGGAATTTCATAAGAGCCAGAATCAAAAGAGGTAATCGTTATTTTCATTGTTTGCTCAACTAACGATAGGTTTTTTTTATCCGGATAAACGGTGTCAACAGGAGAGGAGTATATAATTTCTATAAACTCACTGATGGTGTCTTTTAGTTGAGGAAATTTTATGCTTACAGGTTTCCCATCTAAACTATATTGAACTTTTAATTCAATTTGAGTTTGTTCGCCAATTAGTAAAAAGTTGGTATCAATAGAAGCATTTACCTCAACAGTTTGAGCCGAAAGACCTAAACTTCCGAAAAAGAAAATTAATATGTAAAGTAGTTTTCTAATCATAATTACTTAGCTCCTCTTCTTTTAAACAAGGCCATAAGTGGCTTAACATAATCTTCGTGTGTACCTATGTTTGTAGAATCTATTCCACCTTTTTTAAAGATGGTTTTTAAATAGTCTTTACGTTTTAAGGCTTCTATTTTATAATCTTTTAGCACCTCTTTGCTTGAAGTGTTTACCCATTGTATTGCATTGGTTTCTGCATCCATCATTGGTACTAATCCAATATTTGGAAGTTCTTCTTCAGCGTTATCATATAAGCGTAATGCAATTAAATCATGTTTTCTATTGGCAATTTTTATTGCATTTTCAAAATTGTTAGGGCTTACAAAGTCGGATAGTAAAAATGCTGTACAACGTTTTTTAATTACGTTGTTAAAGTATTCTAAAACCATAGAAATGTCAGTCTGTTTACTTTCGGGTGTGAAATCAATTAAATCTCTGATAATCATTAAAATGTGGCTTCTCCCTTTTTTAGGAGGGATAAATTTTTCTATTTTATCCGTAAAGAAGATAACACCAACTTTATCGTTATTTTGAATGGCTGAAAATGCTAATACTGCGCATATTTCTGTAGCTAATTCTTGCTTAGTTTTTTGTTGTGTTCCAAATTCTTTAGAGCCACTAACATCTACTAGTAGCATAACGGTTAATTCTCTTTCTTCCTCAAAAATCTTCACATAAGGATGCCCAAAACGAGCAGTTACATTCCAATCTATTGTTCTAACTTCATCTCCATGTTGGTATTCTCTCACTTCACTAAAAGCCATACCTCTGCCTTTAAAGGCAGAATGATATTCACCCGAGAAAATTTGATTACTCAAACCACGAGTTTTAATCTCAATCTTTCTTACTTTTTTTAAAAGGTCAGATGTAGATAGATTACTCAAAGACTAAGGTATTTCAACGTTGTTTAAAATTCCATTTATAATCTCTTCCGAAGAAATGTTTTCAGCTTCAGCCTCATAGCTTAAACCGATTCTATGTCTAAGTACATCATGACAAATTGCTCTAACATCTTCAGGTATTACATAACCTCTACGTTTAATAAACGCGTAAGCTTTAGCAGCTAATGCAAGGTTGATACTTGCTCTTGGCGAACCTCCAAACGTAATTAGGTTTTTGTAATCTGCTAAATTGTAGTTTTCTGGATTACGAGTAGCATCAACAATATCAACAATGTATTGCTCAATTTTCTCATCCATATAAACCTCTTTTACCACATCTCTTGCTCTGGTAATATCTTCAGGTTTAATAACGCAAATTGGAGTTGGGAATCCATGAATAGAGTTTCTAACAATTATTTTCTCTTCTTCTTTTGTTGGATAATCTAATACCACTTTAAGCATAAATC
>JAESUI010000200.1 GCA_016763135.1 Flavobacteriales bacterium | reverse complement strand
TTTTTACATTCGCATTCCTAATTAAATAATTTATTAATTTTTATTAAAACAAGTAGTATGAAAAAACAAATTTACATTTTAGCAATTGCAGCATCATTTTTTATGGTAGCATGTGGTAGCAGTACTGAAGGAGAAGCAGAAGGTACAACAGAAACAACTGAAGAAGCAACTGAAGAAGTAGTTGAAGAAGCAGAAGAAGCATCAATTGTTGGTGAGTGGAAAATGACTGATATGGATATGGGTATGGAAGTTCCTGCAGGACAAGAAGAAGCTTTTGCAGCATCAATTAAAGAAGCAGTAGATGCTACAGTTTATACTTTTAACGAAGATGGAACGGTAAGCCTTGTTTCTAACCTTGGTGAAGAATCAGGAACTTATGCAGTTGAAGGTTCAACTCTTACTGTTACAACTAAAAAGGCTGAATCGATAGAGATTAAAGAATTAACAGCTACTGTACTTGTTATGGGTATTAGTGAAGAAGGTATGAATTTGACAATGTCTTTCGAAAGAAAATAAGAATATTGTTATTGATTATATTGAAAAAAGCCTCAACGAAAGTTGAGGCTTTTTTTATTAAAAAACAATTCGTTTCTTAGGCTGAGGCCCTTTCCCCTTTTTGTGTTTGTTAGGTTTTTTGTAAAGGTGGCGAGTTTTCTTTTTCTTTTTAAACTTAATCGTAGAACTGTTTTTAATGTTTTCTTTTGGAGTCTCTTCTTTATTCTCAATAGTTTCTTTTAGTTTTTTTTGTTCTTCTTGTTGAGCAACCTGAATGATTACTTCTTCTTTTTTCTCTTGTAAAACAACTTGATTAACAGCTCTTTCTTCTTCGGCTTTTTTAGCGAGTTTAGCAGCTAATTCTTTTGCTTCCCGTTCTTTTACCTCACGTTTTTTTGCGGCTATTTTATCAGCCAAAGCTTTACTTTCTGCTTCTGCTCTTTTTTGAACTTCTTTTTCAGCGATAGCTTTTGCTTTTTCTTCTTCTACCATATTAGCAAGTGCTCTAGCTTCCTCTTCTCTTGCTTTTTCTTCAGCAGCTTTCTCTTTAGCTAATCGTTCTTCTTCGGCTTTTTTTGCAGCAGCTTCTGCTTCTGATTTAGCAATTGCTTCTGCTTCTGCTCTTGATTTTTCTTCTGCTCTCTGTTTTTCAGCTTCAGCTTTTTTAGCCAACTCTGTTTCAATTAATTTCAACTTGCCTTTTGGCTCTGGCCTATCGTCAAATAATTCTATTGCTCTTTTGTATGCTTCAACGGCATCTTCCCATTCTTCTTTAGCAAAAGCCTTGTTAGCTTCTTTCATTGCTGAGTTGTAATCTCTTTCTTTCTGTTCTTCTTCCTCTTTAGCTTTTTGAGCTTCTTTCGCACATTTATCTAGCCTCCTGTTTAGTTTTTCTAAACGAGGCATAGAATAATCCATATCCCAATCCATTACATTTTTTTTAGGGTAGTAAATGGCTCTTCCAATGGGAGCATCTAATATGCTAGCATCTATACAATCGTTAGGCTTAAATAGTGTGATTTCTGCACCCATATCTGGTACTTTTTGTCTTTTTAAATCAGGGACACCACTGGTATTCATGGTAATGGTTTTGTTGATGTAACCTGCTTTTGAGAAAGTGATGGTGTAGGTTTTGTCGTACTCTAAAACGGTTTTATATTCTCCTTTACTATCCGAAGTTCCTTTTGCTGTAACCGACCCATTTACACTAGCTGTTATAGTAACTCCTGGAATAGACTTTCCAGTATAGTAATTTGTAACTTCTCCATCAAGGAAAATGTTATCTTCCATCCATTTGTCTTCTTGTTTATCTCCATCTAATTGAGCAAAGCCAACTAGATTAGTAAAAACTAAAAAAACAAGTATGTAAAATTTGTTAAGCAGCATAGAAAACAAAGCTAAGGATAATCAATCAAAGTAATAGAGAAGAGTATCTTTGACTATGATTTCATTGCTCTGTCCATGCTACGCTTAGCATCTTTGGCTTTTAAATCATGCCGTTTGTCATGGATTTTTTTACCTTTTGCTAATGCAATATCTAGTTTAGCATAACCTTTTCCACTAATAAACAAGCTAAGAGGAATAATGGTTAAACCAACATCTTTTTTCTTTTTAACTAGTTTGTCAATTTCGTTGCGATTTAGCAATAACTTTCTATCCCTTCGTGGTTCGTGGTTATTATAAGAACCTTGTTCGTATTCAGCAATGTACATGTTTTTAATAAATAATTCTCCTTTATTTATAAAACAGTATCCCTCTACAATACTAGCTTTACCAGCTCTTATGGATTTAATTTCAGTTCCAGTAAGAACAATTCCTGTAGTAAACTTCTCTAAAAATTCGTACTCGAATTTTGCTTTTTTATTTTTTATATTGATTTGGTTAGACACGTTGCAAATGTAGCACTAATCGTGAGATTAGCCAAGGGCTACATCTAAAGTCATCATGATAATAAATCCTCCAATAAAGCCTAAGGTAGCAATGTCGGTATATTTATCTCGCTGTGTTTCAGGAATAACTTCTTCTACAACAACAAAAACCATGGCTCCAGCTGCAAATGCTAAAGCGTAAGGTAAAATAGGTTGAAAAGTCATTACAGCCCAAGCTCCTAAAACGGCAGCTACTGGTTCTACAATTGCAGATAGTTGACCATAGTTGAAACTTTTCCATCTACTTAAGCCTTGTCTTCTAAGAGGCATAGATACGGCAATTCCTTCTGGAAAATTTTGTATACCAATTCCTATTGCTAATACAATAGCTCCACTTAAAGTAGCCCCATCAATTCCTGCTGCTGCTGCACCAAATAAAACTCCAATTGCTAAACCTTCTGGTATGTTGTGAAGTGTAATGGCTAATACTAAGAGTATAGAACGATGCCAGTCAGTTTTCACACCTTCAGCTTCAGTTTTTCTAAAATTAATGTGGAGGTGGGGCAGCACTTTATCTAAACTAAAAAGGAACAATGCGCCTCCTAAAAAACCTAAAGCAACGGGAAGTATTTTTGCAAACCCTTCTCCTTCTGACATTTCTATGGCTGGGCTAAGCAATGACCAAAAACTTGCAGCGATCATAATCCCTCCTGTAAACCCGAGCATACCATCGAAAAGCGCACGATTCATGGACTTAAAAAAGAATACAAACGCAGCTCCAACAGCTGTAACTCCCCATGTGAAGAGTGTAGCATAAAGTGCTTGCATTACAGGGTTAACTCCTTCTAAAAAAGTGGTTATTGTTTCTATCATATTATTTCTTAATAATTAAATTTTTACTAGCTTGGTGTGAAATGTTTACTGTTTTTTTATTTACAGAAATGCTCATAGAATTATCAAATTCAACAATATCATTTATTTTAATTTCAGCACCCAATACTAAGTTGATGCTTTCTAAATACTTTAAATAGCTTTTAGAATGTTCTTTTACACCCACTACAATTCCTTTTTCCCCTTTTTGTAAATCAGCTAAGGTTTCATCTTTATGATTGTAAACATTTCCATCTTTGTCAGGTATAGGATCTCCATGAGGGTCGTATTTTGGAAACTCTAAAAAAGCATCTAATTGATCGGTTAGCTTTTCAGAATTAATATGCTCTAAATCTTCTGCTAAATCGTGGACTTCATCCCATTTGAAGTTTAATTTTTCAACTAAAAACACTTCCCATAATCGATGGTTTCTTACAATTGATACTGCAATTTGTTTTCCTTTTTTTGTTAAACTAACTCCTTGGTATTTTTTGTATTTAACTAATTTTTTATCTGATAGTTTTTTAATCATATCAGTAACTGAAGATGCTTTTGTACTCAATTCTTCTGCTATAGAATTAGTAGAAACTCCATCAATTTTTTTGGAGCTTAATTTGAAAATTGCTTTCAAATAATTTTCTTCTGTAAACGTTAGCATATTACTTTCTTTTAGATTTAATTGTTTAAAGCTCCAGCATCTATCCAGCAAATTAATTTTCTAATATCATTATCAGATAATTTAGAGCTTTGAGGCATAGATTTATCCAAAACTCGTTTTCGCATTGAACCATTATTTACTTTTTGTAATACACCAGCATGGGTTGTGAAATCGCCCGCAGAAAACCCTGTGGTATGGCATGCTGTAGTATTACAACTTGGTTGGATTATTGGAAGTATATGACTAGAATAGGACAAAGTGCCAAAATCTTCACAATCAAGGTTGTCTTCCAAATCATCTTTAGAACAACTATAAAAAGAGAGTATAGTTATAAAAATAGTTGTAATTATTTTAAATCTATTATTCATAAATATTAATTAAAAATAAGTGGCAAAACCAAATTGAAACCCTCCCAATTGTGCTGGAGGATTACCTAAAATATCTGTAATTCTATGGTAACGGTAATTAAATCTTATTATAGTTCCAGCAGTTGGTCTAAAACCTAAACCAACGGTAATGCCTTTAATATGATCTCCAATGTTTTCTCCAGTGCTGGCAAAAGTTCCGATATTGTAATCAACAAATTCATACCGAAGCGTGGTGTTAATTACAGCATCTTTGTAACCTAAAATTTTTCTCTTTACAATAGGGTAAATAATTTCGGCAAAATAACCCATTTGCTGATTACCATAAACTTCTTCTAAATCACTTGGAACATCAATACTTGCTGTTACAAATTCTCCTTGAATGGTTGCTTTGTATATTTTGGTTGTGAAGTCAACCGCAATTATTTGTAAATTTCTTTTATCATCAACTTCTTCTCCTTCTAATCGATAAGAATTATAAACACCACCGTAATAAGAGACTCCTAATTCGCCCAACTTTCTATTGTTAAAAGCTAATCTTCCATTATACATAGGAGTTCCATTGTTATCTTCTCCAAACATTTCTTCATCTTTTCCTGCAGGGATAAATGTTTTTCCTTCTTCATTGACAATAATGTTTTGTTGAAGACCATTAACAATATAAATATTGTAGGTAATAATACTACCACCTGGGTAGAATTTCCCAAAAAAACCAAAGCCTACTTCAGAAAGGGTTGATGGAATAATTTGAGTTGAAGATAGGGGGCGTTCAATAATTTCCCATTGTGGGGAATCATGGTTGGAATTAAAAAGACCTATTTGTGGTAATAATATTCCTGCTCTAAAATTTAATGCTGGATTAAATTCAAAATCCATTTGAGCCATTTCTAGTTCAATTTCTTCAGTACCATGCTCAAATTCAAGTTCCGCTAAAAATTTAACTCGCTTGCTAATTGCTGAGTATAGAAAAATATTAAATCTTCGTAGCTCCATCGAATAACCCTCTGTAACACCGTCTTCAGCAAAATAATTTGTGTTGCCTTCTAAATAGCCGCCAACAGCTGTTTTTGATTTTCCGATTCCAATAAATGGTCTGTTATAAATTTGGTCCTGGTTAGTGATTTGGATAGAGTCTTTATTAATTCTATTAAGAAATTTTGTTTTTGTAGAATCGTTTTGAGCTACTAGTGATGTAACAATAAACAAACTCAGTAACAGTAAATATTTAATTAATTTAATCATAATTTGATTGCTTGATTTAAATCGATTGTTATTTGTTTTTCATTAATCAATACTTGATATTCAGTTAGCCTTTCCTCAGCAGGGCCTCTTAAAACTTTCCCCTTATTGGAAAATTGACTGCCATGGCAAGGGCAAGTTAAAAAACTGCCTGTTGGATTGACACTACAATTTTTATGAGTGCATAGCATTAATAGCGCACTATAAGAAGAATCATTTATTTTGTTTAAATAAATAGAAGAAGGTAGTTGCTCCGTATTTACGACAACAAATTTATTTTCAGCAAATTCATTAATACTTACTGTTATTTTGTTGTTTTTAATTATAGGTTGTATATACTTAATTGAAGTACAACTATTTAATAAGACACTTAATCCTGTGCTACCACAGCATAATGCGAGAGTAGAACCAGAAATAGTTTTAATGAAACTTCTTCTAGATGGATCAGCCATTAAAGAGATTTTAAAAATTTAATGAGTTGGTCTTTTTCCGTTTGGCTTAAAGAATAATAATTATTTGCGATGTTACTTGCTTCTCCAGTCGAATGAAAACCAATGGCTTGTTCTAAAGAAGTGGCTCTTCCATCATGTAAATAATAACCCGTTCCTCCTTGACTATCTTCAGCTAAACCTAAGCCCCATAAAGGAGGGGTTCTCCATTCTGATCCAGTTGCACTTCCTTCAGGAACTCCATCATCTAAGGCTGAACCCATATCATGAAGCAATAAATCTGTATATGGATGAAAAACTTTATAACTTAATGCCTCAATTTCTGAGCTTCCGGTAGTCATTGTTGAAATATGGCATTTTACACATCCAATCTGATCAAAAATTTGCTCTCCAGCTAAAACATCAGGGTCATTTTCATTTCTTCGAGTAGGTGTTTTTAATGTTCTCATATAGAATAATAATTTGTTTACAACATCAGAACTAACTTCTGGGTCAGGAACATTGTCGGTAGCACCAATTCCTACTTGATAGTTGTATAAATCTTCTGTGTCAAAATCTGAGGTTAATCCCATATCTTGTTTTAAAGCAAAGACAATCTGATCCAATAAGGTGATTTCTTTAGCTTTTTTTCCAAATCTGCCGATATACATTCCATTATTAGGGATATGAAAAGGCTGAGGTATGAAGTAGCTTTTTGGAACAACATAATTTATTCGTCCAGAAATTCCATCTGCATTTAAATCATTTGGATCAGCTAACGCTAAAATATCTGCATCACTTACTGCAGCTAGATGTCCCATCCCTATAACAATAGGGGCAATACGGTTTGAAGTGTGTGTGTAGCCTGGTGGTAAAACTTCAGCTATATAATTTTGTAAAGAACGGAACTGCAATTGAGGCCCACCTTTATCTAGCATAAAATCGAATCCATTGCTATCTAATTTTCCAAATCTAGTTTCAGTATTGAATGGGTGTCCTTTTCCATCTCCAACATGACATCCTTCACATGAACTTTGAATGAAAATAGGGCCTAAACCTTCTGCAGGAGTGAATACTTTTGCAAATAATTCATCTCCTTGAACGAATTGTGCAAGTTGAGAAGGAGTTAAACCTTCTGTTGGTTCAGCAATAGTATCTCCAGGTTCTGGGGCGCCAGGAACAAGTTTTTCGCAACCTATAGCAATTACTAATAACATAGTAATTAACATTAATTGAGTGATTTTTTTCATTTTGGAATTAGATTAATTCCTGCAAAGCTAATCTTATTTTTAGACTTATCTAAAAATTAAATTCAACTTAATGAAAAATATGGTTATTTAAATTCCTTTAACTCGAATTTTTCACCATCAAATACACCATAAGAGTTGTACTTAATCCACTCTCCAAGGTTAATGTATTTAGCCTTTTCTCCAATCTTAATTTCTAATGGTAAATGCCGGTGCCCGAATATAAAGTAATCAATAGAAGGATCTTTTTTGATAGTTTCTTTACAATAAATAATTAATTTTTCTTTGTCTTCTCCATGAAAAACTTCTTCGTAAGTAATGTTCGATTTCCTGCTTTTTCTGCTCCAGGCATTAGCAATACCAATTCCTAAATTAGGATGTATACGAGCAAAAGCCCATTGACAAATTTTACTCGAAAAAAAGGCTTTTAACATTTTATATGATGTTTCACCAGGGCCCAATCCATCTCCATGACCAATCAAAAACTTTTTACCATTAAAATCTTTAATAACGAT
>JAESUI010000199.1 GCA_016763135.1 Flavobacteriales bacterium | reverse complement strand
GCTCCAGTAAACATGGGTATAAAATAAATATCCAAATTGTAATCAATAGATATAAATGTATGTTGATTCATGAAGATGTCATAAACTGGTTGCATCCAAGTTTGTAAATCTGCTTCTGCCTTTTGTGATGATGCCATGCCAATTAAACAAAACTTTCCTTTAGAAGCGGCTGGAAGTTTAACGCTCGTCTTTTCCAATGATTCTCCTGTAATATCAGGGAATACCTCACCAACTTGAGCAAATCCATTCTCAACAATAAAAAAGCAAATGACTGGGGCAATTATTTTTAGGTATCTCATAGTTTAGATTTTAAAGTTCAAATGGTACATTTAAAAAATGTAGGGATTAGTTAAGAAACGTATTTCTCAAGCACTTTATTTTGATTCACACCTGAATTTAAGGAATTACACGTACCAATAGTTCTGTTAATCTTATTAGTTTTGATGTAAATGTATTTATAAAATGAAGCAGCTATTTTCTTTAATCATTTTACTCACCTACTCTTTTGCAGGATATAATCAGCAATTAGACATCATTACAACTTTAAATGATTCGGTAAAAGAAACATCTGGTCTAATTTATTTAAATCAACAAATTATTACCCACAACGATTCTGGTGGAGAAGCCGCTTTATATGAGTTGGATAGTTTAACAGGAAATGTAACCCGAAAAGTAGTTATTGATAATGCTAGTAATATTGATTGGGAAGACATTTGTACTGATAGTTTGTATATCTATATTGGTGATTTTGGAAACAATAATGGCTCTAGAACTAACCTTAAAATTTACCGACTGCTTATTTCAGATTATTTAACCACAACTAACGATACTGTTTCTGTTGACACCATTAGTTTTAGTTATGCAGATCAAATCGATTTCACGCCCACTTCTCTCTCTACAAATTTTGATGCAGAAGCTCTAATAGCTATAGGAGATAGCTTATATATTTTTACTAAAAACTGGAGTAATGGTTGGACAAATATTTACCCTCTATCAAAAATACCAGGTACATATCAGGCATTAAAAGTTGACAGTTTAAACACTTTAGGGTTAGTAACAGGGGCATCATATAATCCTCAATCCAATACTATCGCCTTAACTGGTTATACTTTTTTAGATGCATTTTTTATTAAAATTAGTCAGTTTAATAACAATCTTTTTTCTACAGGAACTATTGATCGATTTGTTTTACAAACTCAAGCTTCTTTTCAAATTGAAGGTATAACAAGCATTAATCAAAACGAGTATTATTTATCTTCAGAACAACACTCTTCTGGTACACCTACTTTATATCGATTTAATGACATCGAAATAGTTGGAATAGAAAACCCATCTCAAACTTCTGATTTGATATACCCCAACCCTACTTCTGATTTTGTGATTATTAATTCAACTTCATTCAAATACGCTACAATTTATGATGTTAATGGTGTTGTAATAAAAAATTCTACCTCAAAAAAAATAGATATTAGCAATTTCAAAAAAGGGGTTTATTTTATGGTCATAAAGAATACAAGCTCAAATGGCATTGAAAAACATAAATTTATTGTCAACTAGTTTCGCTTCATTTACAACAAGCTGAAGTCCATTGCTAAATTGTAGTTTTGTAACAATGGCCACAAATAAAAATAGCACTTTCTGCATCCTTCCTTGGATTCATTTACACGTTTCTCAAAATGGAAGGGTTAGTCCTTGTTGCAATAACAACAGACATTTAGGAAATGTGCAAGAACAATCTATCAATGACATTTGGAAGGGAGAAAAATTTAAAGCATTAAGGGAACAATTCGCTAACGACACACCCGATAAAAGGTGTAGCCATTGTTATAACATTGAAAAATCGGGTAAAGAAAGTCTCAGACAAATCTCCAATAAAAAATATGCGAAAGATATCGTTAGGGTTAAAGAAAACAACCCGCAACCCATTTATTTAGATATACGTTTTTCTAACATCTGTAATTTTAAATGTAAAACCTGCTGGCATGGAAACAGTTCGGCTTGGTTTGAAGAAGGGAGTAAACGAAATGCTTCTGGTGAACGAATCATCAAAGCCTTTACCAATAATTTTGATGAGTTGTTTGAATACATTGATGATGTGGAGGAAATCTATTTTGCTGGTGGTGAACCTCTAATAATGGAAGAACATTACCAAATTTTAGCCGAGCTCGAAAAGAGAAAGTTATTTGACATTCAACTCCGTTACAACACCAACTTCTCTACCCTAAACTTTAAAGGCCAAAACATTTTAGAACTTTGGAAAAAATTCAATAATGTACACGTTAGTGCAAGTGTAGATGCTGCTTTTAAATTAGGAGAAGAAATTCGTGAAGGATTTAATTGGGAACAATTTATTTTGAATAGAAAGCAAATGCTAAATATTGCTCCTGAAATTTATTTTGAAATAACTCCAACGGTAAGTTCTTTGAATATTAATGTCATTTCTGAATTACACCAAGAATTAGTCAACCAAAATTTATTAGACCTCAACAATATTTACCTCAACATCCTAGAAAGGCCTTCAAATTTTAACATTCAACAACTTTCTACAACACAAAAATTAGAATCTGAAAATATCCTTAAAAATCATATAATTTGGTTACAGAAATCCAATAGTTCGCCCAAAATAGTTAAAGAATTTGAAAATTTAATTCATTATTTAAACCTCAGATAAAGAATTTTAATATATTCGCAGTCAACTATTTAACCACATCAAAATGACTACTAAAAAACTATTTGCAACACTTACCGTTGCCATACTAATACTTTCTTTTAAAGGCGATAAAGTTGCCTATAAAGTATATGATGAAAAAGGCAAAAAATCTTCTTATGCTAAAATTTTAAAAGCAGTAGATAAAGCAGATATTATTCTTTTTGGTGAAATGCATGACAATCCAATTAATCATTGGTTGCAATTAGAATTAACTAAAGACATCTTTTTTAAACACAATGATAATTTAGTACTTGGTGCTGAAATGTTTGAAGCTGATGATCAAGTAATAATTAACGAATATTTAGGGGGAAATCACTCTTACAATACATTTAAAGCTGAAGTTAAAGTTTGGCCAAACAATAAAACCGATTACCAACCATTAATGGATTTTGCATTAAGCCAGCAACTTACCTTTGTTGCTACCAACATTCCAAGAAGATACGCTAACATCGTTTATAAAAAAGGATTCAAGGGATTAAATGGAATCAGTCAAAGTTCAAAAAAATGGATAGCTCCACTACCTATTAAATATGATAAAAACTTACCTGGGTATAAAAAAATTGTAGAAATGGCTGGTGGGCATGGTGGTGATAACTTACCAAAAGCACAAGCAATTAAAGATGCTACAATGGCTTATTTCATACTAAAAAACTGGAAAAAAGGACAAACGTTTATCCATTATAATGGAACATATCATTCAAATATTTTGAAGGGATTGCTTGGTATTTAAAACAAGCTAATCCTGATTTAAACATTATGACAATTGCTTCTGTAGAACAATCAAAAATTGATTCTTTAGCTGAAGATAATATTGGATTAGCCAATTTTATTATTTGCACACCTGAATCTATGACTAAAACTCATTAAGATTATCATATAAAAAAGCTTAGTCACAAAAAAAGCAGCTAAATCATTAGCTGCTTTTTTTATATTCAATTAATCTAAATTATTTAATAATTTCAAAATCAGGAAGCTCTACAACCTCTTCTTTATCTGTGATTTCTGCTTCAAGATATATTGCCTCTACTCCAGAAGGTTCAGTAAACGTTGAATCTTTAGAGTAAACAAATAGTTTATAATTTCCTTTTCTTAAATGTTTAAATTCAAAAGTTCCATCTGGATCAGTATCAACTCTATCATCATAAAATTCATTATCTCCATAAATGATATAAACATTTACTTCTAAAGCATAGTATGATGACAATAACTGTGTAAAAGAAGAATTATAATTATCTACAAATACATGCCCACGAATAGTAGCTCTTCCACCTTCTCCTTCTTCTTTTGAGCATGAAAAAATACTCATTGAAATTACCATTAATGTGATTAAAACACTCTTGCTCATTATTTATAGTTTAAAAAATTGCGAATTTAATTGTTTCAGAATAGCTCTCCGAAATTAACTCAATAACATAAGTTCCGGCCGCTAAATTATATTGTTGTTTTGTAAATGTAATCGTAAATGTTCCTTCTTCATGAAAAGAAGAATGAGGAACTAATACAGCTACAGTCTTACCATCGGTAGACTTAATTTTAATAGATAATTGCTGTTCGTTTGGAACCTCATAAGTTATGTTAACTATATTATTTGCTGGATTCGGATAAACATTTATACTGAAATCCAAGGTATTAAAGTATGCAGTAAATTGGTCATCTAAAGCCACATTTGAAGTTAAAGAACTATTCTTATCATTCGTTATACTAGTAAAAGTAGACTCCCAATGATTAAAAGTATAACCTTCATTTGGTATAGCAGTTATAGTTACCGGAACTCCATCAAAATAAACTCCTGTCCATGGCAAATCTTCTGGTGTAATCGTATTAATTTTAATTACCCCTGCACCTGCAGGTTCAACTTCTAATGTTATATCTACTTGTTTTACTAAACTAAAATCTGTTTCAATATGGTTTCTCACTATTGCTGGTCGTTGTTGTAAAAAAATCAACATACTATCAATTTGTAATTTCCATGATGGCACGTCTGTACTTTTTGCTATCCATAAAGTTGGAAACAATTCAATAGGCCCTGCCCAACGATTAAAATGCCTAGCCATTTCAGGCTCCAAATCATCAGTCATTGCTTGAGCAATTGCATTAACTCTATCAGGTTTAAATGTAGTATTAACTAAATCTGCATATCGATTAATAAAATAATTCTTGTAATTAGGGTTATCTAATATGTTCTGGAGAATTAATACGTGAGGATTTATGGGAGCGGGTGCATTAAGTAAAGTTCCCATATAATCATAATTAGCATTTGCTATAGTTCCAAATAATCCTGTTCCTAAATCAGTATCCCAAAGTACATATCTCCATTTTCCAATAGGATCATTAGTCCTCCATAATTTAATATTATTACTTGCAGAATCCTGTAACCAATCTACATTTCCATAGTACATTTCAGTCACAAAATAATCTGTAAAATTGACTACATCTAAATACTCTGACACCTTATTATAGTTTGAATCTATGCTCATATCATTTGCAACCATGTATGCTGCTAAATTTAAATACCCTTGATTAGAGCCCGCAATAACATCTCCACTAAAACGAAGATAATCAATAGTCCCTTCTTTTACTTCACTATGGTTGTTGTAAATATATCTATCATCTTGCCGCTCTCTCATCCCATATACTCCCCAATACTGTCCGTTTAAAAATAACACACATGGCTCATAAGCCATATAATCTAATTTTAAATCACGTACCACTCTCAACATAAATGCATCTCTAAAATGTGTTGTATTATAGTCTATACCCGCATTTCTAATGTTAAAATTCTTAAACCTTTTGATGTACGGTTTCTCAGGAAACAAACTATAATTGATCCATTTCTCATTGTAATCATCCTTAGCTAGCACTCTAAAACTTTTTTGAGGAAATGACTTAGAATAATTTCCATGAATTTTCAATCCAATATCAATATCAAAACCTCTATTCTTGTTTCTATCAAAATATTCTATATGCGCTTCCTTTTCCCATCCTTGCCAAAAATTGGCTCCTTGAAAAGGGTAGTTAATCGAATCAGCATAAGGCCCCATAGCATAGAGTCCCGTATAATGGCTCCATAAATTATCTGGGTCAGTAGTGATTGAAATAACTGGTAATTTTATGTTCTCACTAATAAAATAAGTAGCGGCTATAGTCTTGCTCGGTAAATAATTAGAATCTGTTGGGAAAAATTTCGCCTTCAATATCGCATTAGAATTTATTGCTATACTCCCTGTATACAAATTTGAAAATTGAGTAGGCACACTTCCATCTGTTGTATAAAAAACACTTCCTGCAGGTGACGAAGTAATTTGTGTACCCTGAGCATTATTATAAAACCCCGCTTGTAAAGAAAATACAGGGTCATTAGAATAATCAAGATAACATGGTGATAAACTATTTGTAGTATCTGGTGTAGGAGTGTCAAACAAACACCACTGCAATGCGCCATCGGTAGTTCTTCCTCTTGAATTATTAGTGTAGGTCTCATTCATTATTACTTCGTCTAATTGTATTCCATTTTTATCTAACAGCTTAATTCTAAAAGGAGAACTAGAAATATTAAAATTAGTGTGAAGAGTTGCTGTAGTAACTGGAATAGGGAAAAATGTAACTGAAGTATCCTTTATACCTAACAAAAAATAAGGCCTAATAGTCATATCAGAAGAACTAGCAGACACATTGTGGACTTGAATAGAAAATGTATTTAAACCATTGATTTTTGCAGTATTTAATATTGAGTTATCAATAAAATACCATTCTTGACTATTTCCTTGATACTCCTGAGCTTCGTGTTCAACATATGCTAAATCATTATATAGTGATGGCACTCCTTTTACTCCAATGTTGCTTCTTGTAAGCTCTACCCCATTAAGATATGCCACAAATCCATCATCATAATCAACAGCCAACAAAGCAACTGCAATGTTAGAAGTATCTGTTAATGTAAAACTTGTTCTTAAAAAGCAAGATGTTGTAGGTGCTATTACAGTGGAATCATCTCCATCTCCATAACCAATCCCCCCCTGTCCAGAATTCCAGCCAGCATCATTAAAAATCGGTAAATTCCAATTAACTGGAGGTTGAGAATTTCCTTCAAAGTATTTCCAAATCATTTCCGGAAAAACAGGAATTTCCCAATGATCAAACACAAAATTTCTATTTTTTTCTGAAGCGAAAACAGTTAGATGCTCTCCAGGTTGTATGAAAATTACTGGAAATGTCCATTCAATTTCGCTCCCTTCGCGCCTTACTAACTTATATCCTTCTAAATTAACTGGAGTAGCTCCTTTATTGTATAATTCTATCCAATCAGGATAATCACCATCTTCATCAGCATAACCTGTATTTTGAGCTGTAGAAATTTCATTAATAACTACTTGCCCAAAAAGAAATGTGGAACAAAAAAGAGATATGAAAACAAATAATTTTTTCATTTATCAATCATCAGATAAGAACTAAAATTAAGGATTATTTTAGTAGTAAAATATTGAAATAGAATAATTAAGGATTTGTTTTAGTCTAGTTAAGATTTCAACAATTCTAATTGCCGCTCACTCTCCTCCCAATCTTTCATCGCTTGGTCTAATCCCTTTTTAACATTCGTGTATTCTACCATTAAATCATCAGAATAAGCTGTTGGATCTAATAATTTCTGGTTCATTTCTTCCACTTTAGTTTCCAAATCTCCTATCTGT
>JAESUI010000198.1 GCA_016763135.1 Flavobacteriales bacterium | reverse complement strand
GCTCAATACTAGAAAAAACACTACTAATTGTAGCTATTCTTACCTCTTTACAAGGTTTTACTCAAATAAGCCATGGAGGTAGTCCATTAAGTTTTAGTGAAAATTTAACTATTGCACCAACATACGTTACACCAATCTTAAATATCGAACCCTTTATTGAGGAAGATATAGTAACTGACCAATATAAAGACATTGCTTGGCGATTCGGAATTGAACAGTTTGTTAACTTAAACCTATCCAATTCTGGTGTTTGGGAAACCTTATCAAATGGAGATAGAATCTGGCGATTAGAAATACAGTCTCCCAATGCAAAAACCATCAATTTAAATTACAGCTCTTTTCATTTGCCTACTGGAGCTACTTTTTTTGTTTACAATAATAATCAAGTGCTGGGCTCATTTACACACGAAAACAACAAAACAACAGGCCAATTTTCAACATCGATATTAAAAGGCGATAATGTCATTTTAGAATACGTTGAACCAGTAGCTGTTCAAGGGCAAGGAATTATAGAAGTTTCTTCTGTTGTTCATGGTTATAGAGATTTATTTAGCCAAATTGAAGGGTTTGGAAGCTCAGGTGCTTGCAATATAAACGCAATTTGTGACACTTCTTTTTGGGGAAATGAGATACGATCAGCGGTAATGCTATTAACTGCTGGAAATTCAAGATTTTGTTCAGGAGCCTTAGTAAATAATACACTGCAAAATGGAACACCTTATGTTTTAACTGCTGATCACTGCGGACCTTTAACCAATAATATTTTTATGTTCAATTATCAATCAGCAACATGTTCTCCAAGTGTAGATGGGGTAACTACACAAACAATTAGCGGTTGTATTACTAGAGCTAATGATGGCCCTTCTGATTTCTTTTTAGTGGAATTATCAAGTACACCTCCATCAAACTATAATGTATTTTATTCTGGATGGTCAAGTGTAAATATCTCTCCAACTAAAGGAACTGGGATTCATTTTCCAGCATTAGATGTAAAAAAAATATCGCATGACAATGATCTTATTGTTGAATCAGGATATTATACATCGGGAAACAATCACTGGGAAGTATTAGATTGGAATTCGGGAACTACAGAAGGTGGTTCATCAGGATCTCCTTTATTTGACCAAAATCACAGAATTGTAGGTCAATTACATGGTGGAGATGCTGCATGTGGAAATGATGCCTTTGACTTTTATGGTAAATTTTCTTATTCATGGGAAACAAATGCCTTGACTTCTAAGCAACTAAAATTTTGGCTAGACCCAAATGGATCAGGAGTTCCTGTTCTTGATGGATACGACCCAAATGGGGCAACAAATAATACAGATGCCGTATTACTAGACATCTCAGGGATTGATGCTTTTATTTGTGGAGATTCAATAACTCCTAAAATTACAATTCGAAACCATGGATCATCTAATTTGGTTTCATTAAATATTAATTATGAACTGGATGGCGGTGGAGTTAACACTGTAAACTGGAGCGGAAATTTACCTTCTTACGCAATTGACAGTATTAATTTACCTACAATTTATATTCCTGGTGGTTCTCACATTTTTACAGCTAATTGTACTAACCCAAATGGAACAAGTGATCAAAACTTAAGTAATGATAGCGCTTCAATAGGCTTTAACTCCCATGACAACCCAGTTTTAGCGACATTAAATTTAACTACTGATAATTATGGAACAGAAACATCATGGGCAGTTAGAAATTTAGCTGGAAACATTGTTATACAAGGTGGTGGTTATCAAAATGTAACTGGTGGGGAATTAATAACCGAAAGTTTATGTTTAATAGATAGTTGCTTTACATTTATTTTATACGATTCATTTGGAGATGGATTTTGTTGTGCATTTGGAAATGGTGAATTTCAGTTACTTAATGCTTTAGGTGATACACTAGCAGAAAATTACACGTTTAATGGTGATAGTTTAACCTTTCCTTTTTGCCTAGTTGCTTCAACTAATTCTTATTCAACTATTAATAATGCATTTAATATTTATCCTAATCCAACAGAAGGAATTTTCACTATAGCTACTAAAAATAATAATCCATTTGATATAGCTATTTACGATGTTTTAGGAAAAATAATTTATCAAAAACAAAAAGAGAGCAATAAAGAAATTCAAGTAGATTTAAGTAGTGCTAGAAAAGGAATCTATTTTGTATCTATTATATCAGAAAATGAAAGGATTGTTAAACGATTGGTAATTAATTAATCACCTTCTCATATTCCCATTAGCACTTATTCTTTTTCCTCCATTCCGTGGCTTGTTGTATTTCATTGCATACTTAGAGCAACCAACACTAACCAAAAAAATGAGCAGAATTAATAGAGATAGTACTTTCTTTGACATAAGCTAGTTTACGTCAAATCAGGAGAAAAGTTAGAAAACCTAATGGTAATTATTTACCCCAAACGTGTCGGTTTTTATTTTTTCTATTACCTACAGCACCAGATGAGTTAACTCTTTTACCACCATTTCTGGATTTATTGTACTTAGGGTTCCCGCAAGATTGCATTGAAACCGTAACCGGTACCACTAAGCTGCATAAAAAGAATAATGCTAATACTTTGCTTAAGAATGATTTCTTCATTTTACAATAATTTAATTACGTTAAAATTAAACTTTTTTTTATAATAAAAAAATGATGTTTAATTTATTCATATAACGCTTTAATGCGTTGCAATAGTGTAGGGTGTGAATAATTAACAAAAACGTAATAAGGATGAGGGGTTAAATTACTCAAACTGTCTACTGAAAGCTTTTTCAGTGAACTAACCAATGGCTCAGCATTGTATGTCGTTTTTGCATAATTATCAGCTTCGTACTCGTTTTTACGTGAAATCACATTCATAGTTACTCCAATCAGCATAGAAAGTGGGGAATACAGCAATGAAAACACCAACAAACTAATATGGAAACTCTTTTCTTTAACCCCTAGTGCTAAAGAAAATTCAGGCATGTTTATTACTAAAGATAATACAAACAACATTAATCCTATCTGAAGAATAGAAACAATAATTGTTGTTAGTGTATGCTTTTTCTTGTAATGTCCTATTTCATGAGCTAAAACTGCTGTAATTTCTTCTTTAGAGTATTCATTAGCCAAAGTATCATACAATACTATTCGTTTTTTCGATCCTAACCCACTAAAAAAAGCATTTGCTTTAGAACTTCTTTTTGATCCATCCATCACAAACAGATTGTCTAATTTAAAACCTACTTTTTTACAATAACTGGTAATTTCTTCTTTTAACTCACCATCTTCTAAAGGAGTTAGTTTGTTAAATAAAGGAACAATTACTGAAGCGTAAAACATGGTAATCAAAATCATAAAAACAGCAAAAGCTCCCCATGTCCAAAGCCAAAACAAATCTCCAGTATAATTATAAAACCAAATAAATAAAGCCATCAATCCTCCTCCTAAAACAGTCCCAATCAACGCTCCTTTAATTTTATCTAAAATATATGTTTTTACAGTTGTTCTGTTAAATCCAAATTTTTCTTCAATTACAAAAGTACTGTACAATGAAAATGGCACATTCAGAATATCTGAAGCAACCATCAGAATCGCAAAAAATACCAAAGGCAAAAGAATTACATTTTCAGTAAAGGTTTTAGCTAACTCATCGATAAAAGCAAACCCTTTAAAAAACAACATTAATAGAATAAGGATAAAACTAAAAGTAGAAGATATAATCGAAAATCGATCTTTTACTTTATCATAAGCCCTTTGTTTAGCATATTTCTCTTGATCATAAATTCCTTTTAATTCATCTGGTAAATTGTCGGAAGAATTTTTATCGTTTAACCAGCTTAGCCAACGTTCTAAAATAAAATTCAGAACAATAATGATAATAATGATGTGGAAAATTGTAGTTGGATTCATACTAATAAGCTCCATTCCTTTTTCGTAAAAACCACTCTAAACTTAGTAAAGTTAATAGCACAAAAAATATCCATTTCAAACTAATAAGCTCCTTCAAATCATTTTCTTCATATATGATAGAAGTGATATCACTATTGTTATTTATTTCTTTTGAAATACTCACCATTTGTTGAGGGTAAAACAATTTACCTCCAAATTTTTGAGCAATGTTCTGTAATAACTGGTGATTAGCAATCGTATTATTCGCCTCGAGCAATAATCGTTTAATTTGAAATTTTCCAGTTTCTACATAGTCCTTTGTTCCTAATTTCACTTTTGCTTTATAGTTATAAAAACCTGCTGGTAAAATTCCAGCATTTAAAATATAAGAAGTTGAAGTTCTATTGAAAACAAAATTATATTGATCTCCACCCTCTTCAAATAAATCAATTTTTATTTCTGGGTCATTTACCAACTCATAACTATCATTATATAATTCAGCATTAAATTGAATTTCTTCATTTTCAAAATAATTGTTCTGAGTAAAAATTCTTAATTTACTTTTGTCTTCTTTAACTGATAAAAATTGAACAGTTTTATTAATCAATTCATCAAAAGCTCGGTGGTTTTTATTTTTCAAAAAATCTTGCATCCGCCATTTCCATATTCCTTCGGCAGATAATACAGCAGATTTCTTGCCATTACTTTGGAAAAAAACCAGTAAAGGAATTTCTGTTTCTACACTTCCTATTTTCTGAGTTAACAGTACATAACCATTAGTATTTAATTGATAAGACCCAAAAGGACCTGTTACAGGAGGCATATCATTTATACTTTTAATTGTATTCTCCGAAAGTGTAAACAAAGGGAAATTAACTGCCACAGTAGGTAAAATTTCATTGAAGCTGTTACTCGATTTAGAAATGTTTAGCCCAATATTATAATCATTAAACTTATGAATAGAGGTTTGATTTCCTAAAACATATAAAATTGAAACATTACTCCTACTTAATGTTTTAATGTTTTCTGGAGTACTATTAGGAAGTTGATGAATAATAACCAAACTGTAAGGCTCTGTCTTACCATCAAAATCACTAATTAACTGGCTAGTTACTTTATAGTTTTCATTACTCTCTATACTTAATTTTAATGCTTTAATATCAGGATGTGGAGCATTGGCTAAAATCAATATATTTTGTCTCCCATCTAAAACCTCTATATAAATATCTTTTACATTATTTATAGTACTAATTTCTCCATCAATAGTTGATAAAGAAATTTTGTAATGCTGAACTCCTACCTCCTCAGCTTCAAACAATACGTTTTCATTAATGGCAAAACGTTCTGAATTAATATCATACTGTTTACTAAATAATTGTTTACCATTATGAGTAATTGTTAATTGTGTTTTTTGATTAATACACTGAGCAGCTTCTGCAGTAATTTCTATAGGAAATTGATTACCTAAAAAGGTTAATTTATTGTGTATTGCGTCTTTTAAAATAATATCTCTTTGAACAGATGTATCTCCTAAAGCAATTGTATAAATTGGAAATTCAATTCCTGAATTAAAAACAGGGTTTGATCCTTGATTAAATATGCCATCAGAAGCCAAAATTAATGCCCCTACATTTCTGTTATAAAACTTATTGTTTAGCTCATCAAAAGCATTAGATAAATCAGTGATTTTTTCAGTGTAATCCACTTTACTTCCTTCCTCTAAATCCCCCCCAAAAGTGTAAGTCTTTACCTCATAATTTTTTGCTAAGCTATTTTTAAGTCTTTCTAATTTTTCTAGATACTCAGTCTTATAAAAAGCAGAATCTTTGTTCAATAAGATGGATGAAGAGTTATCATGAGCAATAATTATTACTGGTTTCTCCACCTTGTTAAATAGTGTTTTAATAAAAGGGGATAATAATAAAAACGCTAAAATGGTTACTAATAAAAACCGAAAGGAAGCCATTGATTTAACCAACCAAGGAGCAACTGTTTCAAATTTTTCTTCTTTACGATAAAGTACAAAAGCATATACTCCCCCCAGTAAAACACAAAAAATGCTAAACCAAAGTGGGTAATCGGTGATGATATTTATATTGAGTAACAAATTGTTTTTTTGGTAACGGTAAATTTAGGGATTTATTAGTAATGAAAAAGGCTACACAGTGTGTAGCCTTTTTTGTTTTATTTTGAAATGTTTTACTCCGCTAAAACAATAACCTTATTGTTGTTTACTTCAACTACACCACCATTAACAGGAAAAGTTTGTTCATTGCCATTAGCAATAATTTTTATTTCTCCTTTTTTAAGTGTAGAAACTAATGCTGCGTGATTATTTAACAAACCAAACGAGCCATCAG
>JAESUI010000197.1 GCA_016763135.1 Flavobacteriales bacterium | reverse complement strand
GATTTAGATGTTATAATAGCCCCCCAAGTGGTGCTTGAAAAAAGTAGTGTTGTTATGACCAAACCAAGTAGGTCGGTCCAACTGCGTTGATTAAATAGGTTAAATCGTATTTTCATGATACATTTTATTTAGTTTATATTGTAGTAAGAATGGTAATTTTTTTCATAATGTATTTTTTTAATTACCTTTTCTAGAACTAAGTTATGTTCTAGATGCCGAAAAGATCAGGCTGAGTTATCCTATGGTAGTTGTCAATTATCCATTGGTATGAATTGAGCAATATCAAACCACTTGGACATGGGATGTGACTAATTGATTGGTAAAAAACAAAAAAGCCACTAAAAATAGTGGCTTTTTTCTTAATGCTCCCCCTATTAACCTATTATCGAACACATTTCGAGAAGATTTAAAACGACTGTATGCGTTGAAATCATTAATTAAAGTAGCATAATATTTTTTTACTGATAAAAATGGCTATTTTAAAGTATTATATCTTTTATCTTAACTTTACATAACCTTATTTTATACAAAAAAGTTGAACGTTGGCTAAAAGGAAGAATCAAGATAAATCAAGTAAAGAAAATTTAAGCAAAATAGAACAAGAAATTGTTGATGTTTTGAATTCTCAGTCAATCGAATTTGAGGGTATTTTAGATGTTGAGCATTCACCATTACAGATTCCAGTAAAGGAGACTTTAATTATAAAAGACAAATCTTATTTTAAAGAATTATGTAATTGGTTATCCAATGGATACCAGCAAAATTTTTATGATTTATGCACTAAAGAAGACTATGTTATCAGACATACTATTTTTCCTCCAGAGCAGTTCAATGAATCAAAGAATAAACAATCATGGAAACCAATTTTAGATGTAGAATTAGAATTTAAAAAAGAACCTGCTAAGGATAGAATATTTGAAAAATCCCCACAACATCACGTTTTTTTAATATCCATTTTGGAAGCTATAGGTAAGGATGTTTCAACGTTTATTGAAATTTATGCAAAAAAAACAGATAAAAGGATTATACTAAATAATGAAGGAGGAATGTTAAAATGTATAAATATTCTTATTCAGGAATTGGGAAATTACATAGAGAAAAAAGAGCATCAACTTATTCCAACATTATATCATTCTGAAGAAAATGGATTATATATGACCTCTAGTTTAATTGATGAAAACTCTGAAAATGAAGATGATTTTATTTTTGAATTTGGGTTTTCAAAAATAACCTCAGATTGTTTTACAAGAAGTTTAATTTACATATTACGAAAGAAAGCTAATTATACTGATGATAAAAAACAAATAACCTCAAAAGAAGGACTTTTGGATTCAACAGAAAAAGCATTAATTATAAGTTACCTTCAAGACGCAAAAGAATTTATTACCTCTCATGAACAAACCAGAATCAATGAATTGGTATCACTCCTTACGGATTCAAGTAAAGAAAGTGTTAAAAAGGTCTTTCAAAAAATTCACCCAATAAAAAGAGGAATTCTCACACCTGAACAAGCAAAGGCAAGATTAAAAAACCTAAAAAATATACTGCCAATTTTTAATCGTCTTGAATTGCCAGAGATTGTTGAAAAAGTGCAAAGTAGAATAAAGGAAGTAGAAAGTTTCATTAAATAGGGGATTATCCCCTGCCTATCCCTCCAGTTAAGTTGAGAGAATTTTGACGTATAATTTTAACATTATACACTATGGAAACTATTGTTTTAACTGTAAAGGAGTTTGAGAAAATTCTCAAAGAAAAGCTGGATGAAGCACTTGCACAAAAAAGAATACCATTTGAAGTAAAAGAAGAAAAGCTACTTGCTAGAAAAGATTTAGCAAGATTTTTTGGAGTTTCATTGGTTACAATTAATGACTGGATGAATAAAGGACTTCTTCCTTATTACAAACTCAACACAAGAGTGTATTTCAAAAAAAGTGAAATACTGGAACGATTAGATACACTTAAAAAGTATGGAAGAAATAATGATAGAATTGACCAAAGGAATTAAAATTTGTAATACAATAAAAAAGTCCCACCGAAGCAGGACTCAAGATTTTCATCTACGGCATATAGCCTTATTGTGAAAAGATTAAAATTGGAATATCTTTCTACTACAAATCTAAGAAAATATATTAGAGAAAGGTAGTCTGTTTTTTTATCTACCGTGTATACACATCTTTTTTCTTTTTGTAGAAAGAAATGGATTTTAAAAGTGTGAAAGATAATCGGCTATGGATTAAAAATAAGTAGTTTCGTATGAATATAATTAATGAAATTCTTAAGAAGGATATTAAGCTTAGTTTTAGTACTAGCATTTTTCAATGTTATTGTTGGGAAAGCAGTCCACGAATATTTTGAACATCACGAACAAATTCATGCTTGTATAGATAAAGATACAATACACTTTCACGAGTTTGAATTTGAACACCCAGACTTTATTTGTGATTTTAATTTATCCACTACGTTTTTAAACGATTTTGTTTTTCATACGAAAAGTAGAATCCCTTATTTTCAGAAGCAACTTATAACTAAACATCTCTGGATAGTCGTAAATAGTTGCCTCAACAATTTACGATTACGAGGACCACCTTCAATTAAATAGTTGGAATTAATGCAAGTATCACTTGCTAATAACTATTTAATAATACAATTATGAAAAATTTAGTATTATTAGTCATTATAATTATGGCTAATACTGTGCTTATGGCACAACAAATAAAAGGGAGAGTAATAGATTCCCAAACAAAAAAATCTATTCCTGGTGTAAACATTTATTTACCAGAAATTAAAAAAGGAGTAGTTTCTGAAGTTAATGGAGATTACACTTTAAATTTACCAAGAAAAGGCACTTATAAAATTCAAGTCTCTTTTATAGGGTATGCTATACTCTTAAAAACAGTAGCAATAAACCAAGATACCATCTTAAATTTTGAGTTGACTGAGGCAGTAATTGAAACAAAAGAGTTTGTTATTTCCTCTGTTTATCATAGTAGTCAAGATGAAAACCCCGTTGAAGTAATACAGTTTGATAGTAAACAGTTAGAACAATCCACATCTCCTACATTAATGCAATCGCTAACCAATGTAGCTGGTGTTAATATGGTAAGTACTGGAACAGGAATAGGTAAACCTGTAATAAGAGGATTAAGCTATAATAGAGTGTTGATTTTTAGTCAAGGGATTCCTATTGATAATCAGCAATTTGGTGATGAACACGGATTAGGGTTAAGTGAGATAGGAATAGATAAAGTTGAGATAATTAAAGGACCATCTTCATTGCTTTATGGTGCTGATGCAATGGGAGGTGTCTTACATTTTGTAGAGGAGCGACCAGCATCTATCAACACTATTGTTGGAGATTTTGGCACAAAGTATTTCTCGAATACAAATGGTTATCAATCCACTTTAGGGATTAAAGGAGCAACCGAAAATTTTCGATATAAAATTAGAGGAGGTAGAAGTTCTCACGGAGATTACAAACAAGGAGGAAATGGTTCACGAGTTACCAATACACGTTACACAGCGAGTGCTTTAAAAGTTGGTGTAGGTTTTATGAAAAAATGGTGGACAAATGATGTTAATTATTCTTTTTTACAATCCGCTATTGGTATTCCAGAAGAATTAGGGGTTCAAAATACGAGTAGAAAGTTATTAGAGCCATTTCAAGTAATTACCAATCATATTGTTTCCACACAAAATACATTTCACATTAAAAAATCGCATATAAAATTAAACTTGGGTTACTTGACCAATATTCGTAAAGAATTTGAAGGAGGGAATTTATCTGAATCCTTTTATCACTCTAATTTGGATTCTGCTGTATTAGATATGTTGTTGCAAACTACTAATTACGATATTAAATGGCATTTACCAGAATTTAAACATATTGAGATTATAATTGGCTCTCAAGGTAAATATCAAACCAATGAGAATAGAGGAGAAGAAAGTTTAATTTCTGATGCGAACATTAGTCAATTAGGAGGGTTTACAATGATAAAGTATTCCAAAAAGAAATTTTCTACTATAACAGGAATCCGTTTTGATGCAAAAACAATAGATGGAAAAAAGACAGGAAAATTTGGAGAGGAAGGCTATAAACGAGCGTTTAAACAACATTATGAGAGTGTAAATGGATCGTTGGGACTTACCTATAAATGGACAGACAAGTATTTAACAAGAATAAATGTAGCGAGTGGATTTAGAACACCAAATTTAGCAGAGTTATCGTCTAATGGTGTACACGAAGGAACTATTAGATATGAGATAGGAAAATTAGATTTAAGCACAGAACAAAACATAGAAATTGATTTTGGAATAGAATATGTCAACAAACATATCTCTTTCGCTTTTTCTGCATTTAACAATGCGATAGCTAATTATATATTCTTAGTACCAACCGATTCGATAATTGATAATCACCAAGTATATACCTACACTCAAAATGATGCTAATTTGTATGGTTTTGAAACGACTTTAGATATTCATCCACACGCAATGCACTGGTTACATTTTGAAACTCAATTTGCAATGGTAATTGGAAAAAAAAGTGATGGAATAAGTTTGCCTCAAATACCAGCAAATAATTTATTAAATACTTTAAAAGCGGAAATAAAAGATTTTAAACTCATTAAAAAACCTTTTATAAGTGTTGCTGTAAATACTATTTTTGGGCAAAATAATGTTGATGTTTTTGAATCAAGTACATCATCATACTTGTTATTAAATGCTAAAATTGGTGGAAACGTAATAATTGGTAAGCAAAGAATCCTGTTAAGTATTGGCATTACAAACCTTTTAGACAAAGAATATTACAGCCATTTATCTCGATTAAAAACAGATAATATTTATAATATGGGAAGAAATATTGTCGTAAATCTAAAAGTACCTTTTGGGATTAAGAAGTAATAAGAAGTAATTAGTTTGTTGTTACAAATTTGAAAAGATGTGTACACACGGTAGGTGTTTTTCCGTATTGTTTTTCTCTTTGAATTGGCTTAATTTAACTGTTTCAAAATTACAGTTGTATCATGTCAAAAATTTTAGGTTTAGATTTAGGAACCAACTCTATCGGGTGGGCGTTAATTGATGATAAAGAAAATAAAATTTTGGGGACTGGAAGTAGGATATTTCCTGAAGGAGTAGAAAACTTAGGGGAAGGGGAGGGAAGAGAAACTTCTAAAAATGCGAGTAGAACTGATGCAAGAGGGACAAGAAGACAATTTTTTAGAAGAAGATTAAGAAAAAGATATTTACTACGGGAATTAGCCAAAAACCAATTTTGTCCAGTTGATTTTGAAAAAGTAAAAATTTGGACAAATAAAAAGGTTTTTGATGATGAACAATTTAAAGAATGGATTAGATTGAATCCCTACGAATTAAGAGCAAAAGCAATCAATGAAGAAATTTCTTTAGTAGAATTAGGGCGTATTTTCTATCACATGATACAGCGTAGAGGTTTCTTGAGCAACAGTAGAAGTGCTGGGGCTGAAAACAATGAAAAAAGTGTGATCTTTATAGGGGATACAAAAATTGGAAAAATTGGAATTTCTGAAACAACCGATAGCATTGAAGACAATAAAACACTTGGCTCGTATTTAAATCAAATTCAACCAAAAGAACATGATTCATTTAAACAAGATTTAGAAAGAATACGAAACCGATACACTACTCGGCAAATGTATATTGATGAGTTCGAACAGATTTGGGAAAAACAAAAAGTCTTTCATTCAGAATTAACCAATGAATTAAAGACATTGTTGGGAGGTAGAAAGAAAGATGGCTACGCTGAAGATGGTGTTTTGTTTCATCAACGACCATTACGGTCTCAAAAGCATCTGGTGGGTAATTGTTCATTTGAGCCTAAGAAAACAAAATGCCAATTAAGTGCTATTCCCTTTGAAGAGTTTAGAGTGTATCAATGGGTAAATACGGTAGAATGTAATGGGAAAAAGCTCAATGAACAAGAACGAGAAATATTAGTACAACAGCTTTTTAATAAAGAAAAGCCAAATTTTATGGCTTTACGTAAAGTCATAAAAAAAGCAGATAGTTCTTTTCAGTTTAACTATAAAGATGATGATAGAATTGTGGGAACACATACCATAAGTCAATTGTCGAGTAAAAAGTTTTTTGGTGCTAATTGGTTTGATTTTACTGAAAAGGAGCAAGAAGATATTTGGCATGTGTTATATTCTTTTGAGGATAGAGATAAATTAAAACAATACGCAAATACAAACTGGGGATTTGATGAAGAAAAAGCAAGTAAGATTTCAAAATTTAATTTAAAAGACGGTTATGCAAACCTAAGTAGAAAAGCCATTAATAATATTCTGCCTTTTTTGAAATTAGGTTTCACTTATGATTTAGCAGTTGTATTAGGGGGTATTAAAAATGCTTTTGGAGAAAATTGGAATTCATTAGAAGAAGAAAAAAGAAATTTGATTATTGATAATATATATGATATAGTTAGAAATAGTAAAAAGGGTGGTTTTATTGATACTCTAAAAAGTTTTCTGAAATCGGATTATAATTTAGCAGAAAAGCAATTGTCTAAACTATACCATCATAGTGCAACAATTGATGTACAAGAAATAGTAGATAAATTACCTGTAGATAAAAATGCAGACAAAGAAATACAAAGCATTAGAAACCCTATTGTTACAACAGCTCTTTTTGAAATACGTAAGCTAGTGAATGAAATCATAGATAATTATGATAAGCCTGACCAAATAAAAGTAGAATTGGCTCGTGATTTAAAAATTTCAAAAACAAAACGTAGAGAAATAAGATTAGAGCAACAAAGGTTAGAAAGAGAAACTGATAGGGTTAAGGCTGAATTGGATTACATCGGGCAACGATATACACATGACACTATTTTAAAATACAAGTTGTGGGAAGAGTGCAATAAAACTTGTCCCTATACAGGGAAACAAATTCAAATTTCTCAACTTTTTTCTGGAGAAGTACAAATAGAACATATTTTTCCTTGGAGTAGATCGTTAAACGATAGTTTTATGAATAAAACACTTTGTTTTGCTGATGAAAACAGAGCCAAAGGAGATTTAACACCTTATGAATTTTATAATAAAAAGGGATTTGAAAAATGGGAACAAATAAAAGCACAAGCTTTAAGCTGCTTTAAAAACAAAAAGGGTTACCCAAAAGCTTATAATAAATTTAAACAGTTTATAAAAAAAGAACATGATAGCGATTTTATCAGTCGGCAATTAAATGATACTCGATATATCAGTAAGGAAGCTAAAAATTATTTGAGTAAAATTTGTAATAATGTACAAGTTGCTCCTGGACAAATGACCGCTAATCTTAGACAAAAATGGGGGTTAAATAGTATTTTAAATGATGAAAACACCAAAAGCAGAGATGACCATCGACACCACGCTGTTGATGCTTTGGTAATGGCTTGTTCTTCACGTAACCATCTACAAGAATTAAGTAAATGGAATCGTTATCACAGGACAGGAGAATTAAAAGATTTCCCTATGCCTTGGACTACATTTAGACAAGATGCTGAAAAAGCAATTGACCAAATTTTAGTTTCTCATAAAAAAACAGATAATTTATTGACTATACGAACTTCAAAAACAAAAAAGAATGGAGTAGAATATAAAAATGTTGGAGTGGCTGCAAGGGGACAATTACATTTAGATACTGTTTATGGTAAAAGGAAAGATGTCTTTACAGGGAAAGAGGCTTATCACGTAAGGAAACAACTTGTTTCTTTAACTCCTGCTGAAGTGCCTAAAATTGTTGATTCTAGCATTCATAAATTGGTTGAAAGAAGGATTGAAGGTTTAGGGTTGAAGATAAACGAAAAAGATAGAAAACCCATAGTTAAGTTAAAAGAAGAAAAGAAACTTTTTGAACAACTATTCAATGAACCATTATTTTTACCGAATAAGAATGGTGAACCAGTACCTATCAAAAAAATTAGAATTAGAAAGAACTTTGGTAATGCTGTAGCATTGGATAATAATGAAAAACAGTGGGTTGATTTAGGCAAAAACCATCACGTACTTATTTATAAAAATGAAAAAGAAGAATTACAAGAAGATGTAGTTACTTTTTGGGTAGCAGTAGAGCGTAAAAAACAAAAACAAGCTGTTATTCAATTACCACCAGAAGATAAGAAAGGAGAAATAGTTACCACATTACAAATAAATGACATCTTTTTATTGGGATTAAAAGAAGAAGATATTGATTGGGAAAACCCTAATAATGATATTTTAAAGAAGCATTTGTATCGAGTGCAAAAATTATCTTCTAAGTTTTATGAATTTAGGTTGGTTACTGAATCTAAAATTGATAAAAAAGATATGCCATATTATTGTAGAATTCAAAGCTTTGGAGAAGGGAAAACTGGTTGGTTAACTTTTAATCCTATCAAAGTAAAAATAACATCAATAGGTAAAATTATGAAGGTTTAATATTACAAAATTAATTTATTCTAAGGTTGTTTAGCCTTAATAGGTTTTACTTTCTATAACTATTACTTTGTTATTTCGTAAAGTACTGAAAATCAAACTTTACGATTATGTTAAAACGAACTTTATTTTTTGGTAATCCTTACCACATCAGTACAGAAAATGTACAACTAAAAGTAGCTTGTAAAGAATCGGGCGAAATTAAAACTATACCAATAGAAGATATTGGGTTCATTGTATTCGAGCATCCACATATTACTTTTACTCAAAGTGTGATGCAGCATTTAGCAGAGAATAATACGGCTGTTGTTTTTTGTGATCAGAAATATCATCCAAGCTCTATGTTATTGCATTTAGACACTAATCAGGTACAAACTGAACGCTTTAAAGCACAAATAAACGCTAGCGAACCTTTAAAAAAACAGTTGTGGCAACAAACTATTAAACCAAGATAAACAATCAGGCAGAGACTTTAAATAGAACCAATAAAGAAGGAGCGGAAGCATTACAATATTTAAGTAAACAAGTGTTAAGTGGAGACACGACTAACCAAGAAGCACAAGCAGCACGTAGGTATTGGTCTAAATTATTTGGAAATGATTTTACACGGAAACGATATGGTAATGAACCTAATCCAGCTTTGAATTATGGTTACGCTATATTAAGAGCTGCTGTAGCCAGAGCATTATCAGGTAGTGGGTTGCTGCCTACATTAGGCATTCATCACCGCAACAAATATAATAGCTTTTGTTTGGCAGATGATATAATGGAGCCTTATCGTCCTTTTGTTGATGTGCTGGTGTATGAGATGCAACAACAAAGATTAAATTGTATGGAGCTAGGAACTGCTGAAAAGGCAGCATTATTAAAATTACTTACTATGGATATTAAAATCAATAATAAAAAGAGTCCTTTAATGGTTGGATTAAGCCAAACCACAGCTTCCTTATCACGTTGTTACGAAGGAGAGGGAAAGAAGATAATTTATCCATCATTTGTATGATTACTTATTCACGTTTAAATGCTTATCGAATTATGTGGCTATTTGTATTATTTGATTTACCCACCAACACTAAAAAAGAACGAAAAGAAGCAGCTCGTTTTCGTAAAAATTTATTGAAGGATGGGTTTACCATGATGCAATATTCAGTTTATACACGACATTGTGCCAGTAGAGAAAGTGCTGAAGTACACGTTAAGCGTATAAAGTTGTTATTGCCCGATGCAGGTCAGGTAAGTATTGCACAAATTACCGACAAACAGTATGGTAGTATTATTAATTATTGGGGGGCGAAAACAAAACCATTAGTAGAACAACCTAAACAATTGGAATTGTTTTAATTGTCCATTTTTAAAGCGGTTTTTTGTCTATTCGATTATTTCAGTGAAATGTAATGGAGTTGAAATAATTGGGAATAGAACAAAAAAAAGACCGAATTAAGGTTGTTTGCTTCCTTAAAACGGTCATTTTATTGAACGATATTTCTTTGTAACTTTTTGATAATTAGAAGATAATGTTATCACCTAATATCGTTTTTCCAATTTTTTAATCAATCCACAACACCAGATGGAAAGTAACATAATTAAAAAAGAATATCGTTTTTCCAATTTTTTAATCAATCCACAACACCTACTGCCTGTTCATATTCACTTACAATAATATCGTTTTTCCAATTTTTTAATCAATCCACAACCCAACACGCTTAATTCAGTAATTGATGGTGAATATCGTTTTTCCAATTTTTTAATCAATCCACAACTCCAACGGTTAAATGGGTAAATAGCACACTTAATATCGTTTTTCCAATTTTTTAATCAATCCACAACAGATGTACTAGGTAATAATTTATCAAACTAATATCGTTTTTCCAATTTTTTAATCAATCCACAACGTTAAACATGACATTGAAAACTTTTTCGATAATATCGTTTTTCCAATTTTTTAATCAATCCACAACACGACACCAGTAATTATTGGTCGGCCTGTAAAATATCGTTTTTCCAATTTTTTAATCAATCCACAACAGATATGTTTATGAAATAAAAATACAGGTTAATATCGTTTTTCCAATTTTTTAATCAATCCACAACTACTGACAAACCATAATACTGACAAAACAAAATATCGTTTTTCCAATTTTTTAATCAATCCACAACATCGGAAAGGTTCACCGAAATTTTGATTTAATATTATTAATCCGATTCTCAACAATAATTCAAAGAGCTAAATAATTACTAAAATTAGTTTAAATTAATGAAAAATAAGAAAATAATTCAGCAGCATAATTAAAAGATGCTTTACAAGATATAATAGATTATAAATCTAAAAATGAAACTCCTAAAGAAGAGGAGAATATTAAATATTTGCTTAATAGTGAATTGGGAAATGATTAGATTGCTATTATTAATTCATATTTTTTGGCAACCCCCTATAAGTGGTTAAAGATAAAGAACTATTAATCTATTTGATTATATTTATAAGCTAAATGATTAATAATGGATATTCCAACTAAAATAGAAATTTACCTAATGGATGAACTTCTTATATATGAATATCAAACCAGTGGAAAAAATAACGGAGTTGCATTTATTAAGAAACATTATTTAACTAATAATAAATACATTAAGATTTATAATTTAGTTGAACATTTCGGTTATAGGCTAAAATAATAAATGCTACTAACAATAGATTTCTTATAGATAAGTCTAAAGCAGAGCAGTTTATTTTGGAGGAAGGTTTTGAAAATTATTTTGATTGAACTATAAATTTAATCAAGAAATATGCTTCAACGCTCTTTGTACAAGTGATAAAACAATACAAAAGTAATTGTTTACTTCACAACAAAAAGAGAAGCTAATTTTGTTTGCTATTTCCAATAATTCTGGTTAGAGCTTAGTGTACGAATTTCTTCAACTAAGTTTATTGCTTTATAAACTTACCGTACCGGGCTTGCCCAGAAGCATTACAATATTTAAGTAAACAAGTGTTAAGTGGAGACACAACTAATCAAGCAGCACAAGCAGCACGTAGGTATTAGTCTAAATTATTTGCAAATAATTTTGTTACGACCACCAGAAATCAGTTAAAATCCTGTAACTAAATCGTGATTTTCAATTTAGACTGGTTAAATGGGGCAGAATATGAATGAACTTACTTAAATAATCTATGTTTTCCTCGTAAATCAGCTTCTATCTGTGTATCCCATATAGATCTTTGAATACGATTTCTAATGTCAGTATAATGTTTTGCGTTTTTCTCGTCTCCAAGGCTTTCGTAAACGGCTGCTATCGCCCCCCATGCTTTCAAGTAGTATTCATTTTTAGAAGTACATCGTTTCCATGTGGCAATTGCCTCATCAGTATACCCATCTTTTTCAAGTTGAACACCCTCTTGAAATAAGGAATCAATATCAGTTAACCCCTTCTCTAAATCAAGATTTATTAAACTCTCAGACTTAATAACAATAAAAGAACAAGGAACTTTTCGCATTACTTTTTCAGCGACACTTCCTATGAAAAACCTCTTTAATCCTGATTTTCCAGTTGATCCTAACATAACCAATCCAACATCATCAGTTGAAATATATTTAATTATTTCATTAGAAGGGACACCAAGTTTCAGTTCTTTTTTCCAAGAAATTCCAGATGGATTAACTTCCATAAGAAAGGAATCAAATTCTGCTGAGATTCTTTTTATCCATTCTGGCTGTTCTAGGTACGTGTCAATACCAATGTCCGCATATTCATCCCCCAAAGATTTAATTACATGCATCACAATAAGTTTTGATTCATATCTTCTACATAGGTGAATAGCATTATCTAAAGCTAATCTAGATGCATCAGAAAAGTCTACCGGACACAAAATAGTATTTATTGATACTGGTTTGTCTTTTTCTATAATCCAAACTGGTATTGAAGAATTTCTAATTATCTTCTCAGAATTACTCCCAAGCTTAAATTCCATTTTGCTAGATCTGCCTGCTCCTAATAAGATAATGTTTACTCCTTTCCTCTCTGCAAAATCAATGATAACATCGGCAGAATTTCCTGATATTAATTCGTAATAACACTTAATTTGTTCTGCTTTAATTTTGTCCCTGAACTCTTTCATTTTTTCACTTACTAAGTCTTTCAGACGTTCAGTTGAAATGTTTTCAGGAAGCACATGAAGAAGAATTATTTCGCTATTGAATTTTTTTGCAATGTCAATAACACTTTTCAAGGCTACATCCATGCTTTCACCAAAATCTGTTGGGAATAATATTTTTTTTATTAACTGCATAATACTTTGTTTTTCTTTTAGAATGAATACTGTTAACTAATATAATTAAGATAAAGAAACTGTGCAATGACACATGTCATATTCTGGTTTTGTCGCATTGATTTAAAATTCGCTGATTTTGGAATAAATTGACACAACTGAAAAATGCTCAAAAAATAATTAATGCAACAAAACCGATTAATACGGTATGGATTCAATCTTCAAATTTATACCCCACACCTTTAATAGTTTTAATGCAATCATCTCCAAATTTCTCTCTCAGTTTTCTTATGTGAACATCAATTGTCCTATCTCCAACAATTACTTCACTTCCCCAAATACGCTCTAAAATCACATCTCGTGTAAAAACTTTTCCTGGCTTAGAAAGTAATAATGCTAGCAACTCGTATTCCTTTTTAGGTAAGGAATATTCTTGACCTTCCTTATAAACCAGATATTTTTCCCCGTCTATTTTAATACTTGCCACTTGGTCGCTTATTAAAATATCTTCGGGGGCATATCGTCTTCTTAAAATTGCTTTAACTCGGCTAACCAGAAGTCTGGGTTTGATGGGTTTGGTTATATAATCATCAGCACCAGCATCAAATCCTGCAACTTGTGAATAATCTTCCCCCCTGGCACTTAAAAATGCAATTAGTGTATTTTCTAAACCTTCTGTTTCTCTTATCTCATGGCAAGTTTCAATGCCGTCCATTTCAGGCATCATAACATCTAAAATTATTAAATCAGGCTTTATCTTGCTTGCAATTGCTATAGCCTCTAATCCATTTGTGCAAGTTGTAACATCATATCCTTCTTTGGTTAAATTATAACCTAAGAACTCAATTATGTCTTTCTCATCATCAACTAACAATATTTTTTCATTACTCATAACAATAATAATTTTTAACAAAACTACTGCTGTCATTTTCTAATGATGTTAATTAAACATTAATTAATTGTTTTATTCACATTATCATTGATTATTCAAGTTCATTTTTATTAAATCTTCTATTGTAAATAATCTTTACTTAACATGAAGATAAAACAAGTATAAGGTTGTATTTATAATCAGGTAATAAACAGTCACTTTCTTTGCCCTATAAAAATTATAAACTAAAGATTGAAAAAAATGAAAACAAAAAACTTATTATTAATCACGGCAATTGTCGTTGGACTTGGAAGTCTATTTACTTCGTGTTCTAAAAAAGAAGGTTGTACAGATATAACCGCAGAAAATTATAACCCTGATGCCGATAAAGACGATGGCTCTTGCACTTATGCAGAAACACCTCCTCCATCTGGAAGTAATATTGTAACGATAACTGACGGAGGTAATGGAACCGGAACAACTACATGGACAAATGATAAAGTATATTTATTAGATGGATTTGTTTTTGTAAACGCTGGACAAACACTAACTATCCAACCAGGAACAGTTATTAAAGGAAAACCAGGTACTGGAGCCAACGCTTCAGCTTTAATTGTTGCCATGGGAGGCATGATTAATGCATGTGGAACAGCTTCGCAACCAATTATTTTTACTTTTGAGGCTGATCCTTTAAATGGTTCTGTGCCATTAACAACTACAGGACAATGGGGAGGAATAATCATATTAGGTGATGCTATTTTAAATACAGTTCCTACAACTCAAAATATAGAAGGTATTCCAACCTCTGAACCAAGAGGTGCTTATGGAGGTTCTAATGATGCTGACAACTCAGGTTCCTTATGTTATATTTCTATTCGTCATGGAGGAACTGATATTGGAGCGGGAAATGAAATTAACGGGTTAACGTTAGGAGGAGTTGGTTCTGGAACATCAATTCATCATATTGAAGTTGTTGCCAATGCAGATGATGGTATTGAGTTTTTTGGTGGCGTCCCAAGTTTAAAACACATTTTAGTTTCAAATGTATTAGATGATTCTTTTGATTACGATCAAGGGTTTAGAGGTAGAGGACAGTTTTGGGTTGCTATTGAAAATGCAAATTCTGATAGAGGAGGAGAACACGATGGTGGAACTTCTCCTGAAGATGGGTTGCCATACGCAACCCCTGTGATTTACAATGCTACTTATATTGGCAATGGTGTTAGTAGAGCTTTAACATTCAGAGATAATGCTGGTGGAGAGTACCACAACTCAGTATTTCATGGCTTTGGAAAAGGAATTGATATTGAAGACTTGACATCAGGGCAAGATTCAAAAGCTAGATTAGATGCTGGGGAATTAAAATTTGCAGGGATTGTTCTTTCAAACATAGGGAGTAATAACATTGTTGATAATAACGCTGTAGACTTATCAGGACATGCTAGTATTACCAACTTAAGCATAACTACCGCAGGAATTTCTGCTAGTAATCCAGTTCCAAGCTCTAGCTTAGGAACAGGAATTGCTTCTGGAGATACTTGGTATGATAATGTAACTTACATCGGTGCTTTTGATGCAACAAATTGGGCACAAGGGTGGACGTTAACATTCCCATAATATTAACTTAATAATCACTCAAAGCCTCTGTAACCGCAGGGGCTTTTTTTTGTTGTAAATATCTGTGTTTGTTGGGAAAGAGTATGTTTCATAAGGAAGGACTATTATTTTCTTTTTTATTTATATCTAACACTAATAACAGACACTTAACATTTGTTTAACCTCTTAATTATGTCTTATGATTTTCTTTGCAGCGTAATAAAAACAACTTATTAAATGAACAAAACACTAATTACTATATTTTTTATTTTTAGCATAAATACTGTTTTTTCTCAAGGACTTATACAGGGAAAAGTAACCAGTCCAGAGACAGGAGAAGAGTTAATCGGAGCAACAGTTTATTTAAAAGGAACCACTATTGGTTCAATGTCAGATATTGATGGGAATTACCGAATAACTGATATTCCGTCTGGACAGTATCAAGTTATTTGTTCTTATATTTCTTTTCGCTCAGATTCAGCTAATGTTACTATTAAAAATGGAGAAACAATTTCTCACAATTTTTCATTAAGTACTTCATCAATGGCAATTGAAACGTTTACAATAGAAGCAAAAGCCGATAGAAAGAATGAAGAATATTTGCTACAAGTCAAGAAGAAATCAGCTACTGTGATGGAGGTAATTGGAGCAAAAGAAATAGCGAAAAGAGGAGATAGCGATGCTGCAAGTGCAGCTAAAAGAGTAACGGGTTTAACAATAGAAGGTGGGAAATATGTTTATGTAAGAGGATTAAGTGATAGATATAGCAAAACCACTATAAATAAAGCGGAAATACCTGGGTTAGATCCAAATAGGAATGCTGTGCAGTTGGATTTGTTTCCAACGAATATGATTGAAAATATGAAGGTGATAAAATCTTTTACACCAGATCTTCCCGGTAGTTTTACGGGTGGATTGATTGATATTGAGACTAAAGATTTTCCAGAGCAATTTACATTTCAATTTTCAAGCGCTTTAGGTTATAATACAGTGTCCAGTTTAAAAGATGGTTTCCTAACTTATGAAGGAGGAGCGACAGATTATTTAGGTTTTGATGATGGAACTAGAGAGAAACCATCTTCAACGGGAAATATTCCAGCTTTGTTTGTAGAAAATGATCGGTTAGAAAAAATTGGAAAGTCTTTTAACAAAGAAATGGATGTGAGTGAAAAAAAATCATTCTTAAACCAAAGCTATTCTCTTTCTGTTGGAAATCAAACCAAACTTTTTGGAAAAGGGTTGGGATTTATTGTTGGATTATCTTATTCAAAAAAATATGACCATAAAGATGATGAAGCTTTTACTAATCGTTACGAGTTAACGGGAAATGTATCCGATGTAAATGAGTTAAACGCACAAAGAACATTAAAGGACGTCCAATCTAAAGAAAATGTATTGTGGGGAGCTATTGCCAATCTTTCGTATAAAATTACTCCAAACCATAAGCTTGGTTTTGTTTATTTAAGAAATCAAAATGGAATTACAACCACCACATTTCAAGAAGGAGAAATTCCTGCAGATCAAAAAGGATTGTATTTTCAAACAAGAGCGTTGGAATATGAAGAAAATGCTTTAAGTAGTTATCAAACTAAAGGAGAGCATTATTTTGAAGGGTTAAAAAAATTAAAAGTGGATTGGATGTATGCTTTTTCACAATCCAATCAAAACCAACCTGATTTACGTTATTTTTCAAATGATTATACAGTTGATGAAATTACTGGTGATACTAATTATAGTATCCAAGCATCCATTTACCCAGTTCCTACCCGGTATTATAGAGAACTAAACCAAACAACTACTGATGGAAAAATAAACTTTGAATTTAACATCAAAGAAAAAGATGGGAAAGCATCAAAAATTAAGTTTGGAGGAGCGATGCTGCAACAAGAAAGAATCTTAACTGAGAACCGGTATAATTATCGTTCTCAAGGGGTTTTAACGTATGATGGGAGTGTGTCGGCTTATTTAAACAATAGCAATATGGTTTTGCCAACGGCAGGAAATCCAGTTTCAGATTACCTCTATATTGAAGATGCAACAGAGCGTAGGAATAGTTATTCGGCAGACCAATCTGTTTTTGCAGGGTATTTGATGGGTGATATTTGGGCTACCAAAAAACTAAGAATTGTCACTGGTGCTCGATTGGAAACAACCGACATCTTTGTGAGAAGTTTTGATAAAGATGAAAAAGTTGGGAAATTGAATGAAGCAGATATATTACCAGCATTAAATACAACTTATGCACTTACAGAGAAAAGTAATTTAAGAGTTGCATACTCAAGGACACTAGCTAGGCCTACATTTAGAGAAATAGCACCCTTTGCAACCTATGATTTCTCAACCAATTGGATTATTGTAGGGAATCCAGAACTAGAGAGAACATTGGTTGATAATTTTGATTTAAGGTATGAGTTGTTTCCGAATTTTGGTGAAATTATTTCTTTAGGAGCCTTTTACAAATCTTTTACAAATCCTATAGAATTAGTATTTAACACTCAAGCTCAGAATTCGGAATTAACATGGAGGAATATTGAAAATGCCACAGTTTACGGAGCTGAATTTGAAATCAAAAAGAAGCTCGGGTTTCTATCAGATTCTGTAAATATGTTCAACGTTGGGGGGAACTTCACTTATGTTTTCTCAGAAGTAGGAATTGATGCGCAAGAATTAGAATTAATTAGAGCAAGTGATTCTAATGCAGATGACACAAGAAGTTTGTTCGGGCAATCTCCTTACATCATAAATTTTTACTTAGGATACAACAATGATTCTTTAGGACTTTCTGCAAACCTAAGTTACAATGTTTCTGGGGAGAAAATAGCGGTAGTTATTGTTGGTGCAACACCAAATGTTTATCAACAACCAGTTCATCAATTAGATTTTAACATCAGTAAAAAATTAGGAAAACATTTTAGCTTAAAGTTTAAAGCTCAAAACATATTAAATCCTCTAATAAAAAAGACCTACAATTACAAAGACGAAGAATACATCTTTAATTCTTACAAAAAAGGCGCTACTTTTAGTTTAGGAATAAAGTATTTGATAGGGTAGTAGTATTTTTATTCTATTAAAGGTAGTTTCAAAATCATTTCTTTTCCTAGAGTCAACGCATCAACATGCCCAGCAATTTCATCATCAATTGTTTTTACATGTATATGCATGTTAGTAGTATGATGGGTGAAAATAGCATGATGTGAATTTGAATAAAACCCTAACATTTCAACCTGTCTGTTACTTATTGTTCCATGGAGTCCTGAACTAATATGCTTGTCATGGGAGTGCTCAGTATCTCCATCTTTCCAGTTAATAACATGCCAATCAAATGAATGGAGTGTGCCTTCTATTAGAAAAGGAAAAGGCTCATCAACATTTATTCGATTTCCTTTAGCTGTTTGTTTAATATAACTTTCTAACTGCTCATAAGACTCTATATTATTGGGAATATTAATGGTCTTCCATTTATCAACAGAAGCATATACGAGAAGTGTTGCCTTTTTATGGAATGAATTATCGAAGCTTAGAGTACTATCTATAACGATTGTGTTGAAAGGTTTGCCATCGAATATTTGAATTTCACCTTTTAGATTTTCAATAGCACCGAGAGCGTATAAATGAGAGATTTCTTTGAAATCAGTCAAATTAGCCTTTGCTGAGATGTCTCCCTTGTGCATCATATTTTTTAGTGCACCTTTATATTCAACTTTGAATTTGTCTTCGCTGATATTTGATGTTCCACATGAGGTAATTAATACTATTGACAGAATAATAATTGCATATTTCATAATCCACTATTTACTATTTTTCGAGGTTCGTAAAAATAATAAAAAAGGAGCTGAAAATTTTAGATGAATAAAGGTTCTAATATAAATAACATCAAATTTATTTGAAAAATCTGATAGATTTTTGGTGTAAAAGAGAAATGGATTCTCTTCGTGTAGTAGCATGAAAGATTATCTCAACTGATAACCAGCACTTTTTACAGTATTTATAATGGCATCTCCAACCTGTTCTCTAATTTTTCTAATATGGACGTCTATTACCCTGAAGTTATTACATTTCTTTTTCCATACTTTTTGATAAATCTCTTCCCTTGAGAATACTTTCTGTGGGGAACTCATCAATAAGTACAGCATCTCAAATTCTTTTCTGGGTAATGAAATCGATTTTCCATCAATAAAAATTAAATACCTTTCTTTATCAATTTTTAAATTTTTATACGATAGTATTCTAGGTTGAGAGCTTACAAGATTAAGTATTTTTCTTTTTAATAGTGATTTGATTTTCTTTAAAAGAAGGTGATCTTTTATTGGTTTAATAATATAGTCATCAGCACCAGCTTTGAATGCTGCTATTTGAATGTATTCATCATTATGCTCACTAAATAAAACTATAAATGAATTTAAACTGTTTTCTGATTTCAATTGATTGCATAACTCTATACCATCCGAATTATCAATTTGTAAGTCTAATAATATAATGTCAGGATGATTTTTAAAAATATTGTTAATGTTCTGTTCGCTAACAGAAGAATAAGTAAAAACTTCATACCCTTCATTTTTGAAAAGTTTTTTAGAGCACTCTAATTCTAGTAAGTTACTGCTAAATATGTTTATTGTAGGTGCCATTTCTAATGTTTAAACAAAGTTAATGGAGCACCCTTATTCAATGGTTAAATTAAAGTTAAGCGTTTATTATGAAATTGGGAAGATAAGGTTTAGACTCTCAATATTGCTTTTTATTGGAAATCTGCCCTTTTTCATCCCACATTAACCAAAGGCCAGTTTTTAATCCATTAGTGTAATACATTTCATAACGCTTAATTCCTTTATCATCCCAAATAACCCATTTGCCATCTTTTTTACCTTTTTTGTAATTGGCTTCGGCTAATTTGTTGCCATTATCAGACCACCGCACCCACTTACCATGTTTTAATCCATCTTTAAAATTACCTTGTTCCATAATTTCTGTAGTAGGATAGTAAAATTCTACCGAACCATTTTCAAGGCCATCTTTTATAATGTATACGGCTTCTTTTACTTGGTTTTGGTAATAGGCGATATAAACACCTGAATATTTTTTTCCATTTTGATCAACATAAACACCATTTTTTTTTGTTATTTGTTGTCCAAATACTGTTAAGGCGAAAATTACCTGTAATATTATTATTGCAATTATTTTCTTCATCAATTCGTGTTATTTTGCATGAAAAATCCCCTGCGATTACAGGGGATTTTATTATATAATGAATAGTAAATATTACTTTGTTTTTAATTCTATCTCTAACTTGTTATTGGTCGATGGATTAAAAGTAATCAACTTGTTGTCATAAGTAATTAAGCTAAACGATAATGTATGTTCTCCAGTTAAAACGTTATCAATAGTAAAATTTCCTTCAAAATCAGTATAAACGATAATTTCTTTATTATCCAATATCACTTTAACACCAGTTAATATCTCATTATTATCTACAACTTTTCCACTGATTGAAAAACTTTTAGATTTGTCTTCTTCGTTGTTATTTGCATAAGTTGTCGAAAGACTAAGTAACGCTATAACCAAAATAATTGTTCTCATTTTATAAGTTTTTAATTTTCTTCAAAGAAACTAGATTATTTAGGGAAATAAGTAAAGCGTATTTTATGTTTATGTTATCAGATGATTAAGAAGTATTAACTTAAAGTTAAGTGTCTCCTTCCTAACCACGAATTATTTTCTTTTCTTTTTCTTGTGTTTAATAACTTTTGCCTCGATGTAGAAGATTAATTCTTCAGCAATGTTTTTTGTTAAATCACCAACTCTTTCAAGCTTTCTAATAATGGAGAGCAGATATAAGTAGTTTTGAATCTTATCGGGATATTCTTGAATAAGTTCAATAACAACGTTAGCAGCATTACTATTTATTTCGTTTAGCACTTTGTCTTTCACAAATACTTTTCTAGCTAACTTAGTGTCTTCCTTTTCAAAAGCTTCAAAAATATCATCTAACATTGTCAGCGCATTTTCATACATTTCAACAAAACGTATTTTATCAAGATTTTTTTTAGCAAGTTGTTTTTCCACACAGTGAATGTATTTTGCTATTCCAACAGCATTATCTCCTATTCGTTCTAAATCAGCACTAATCTTAAATGATGCCATTACAAAACGTAAATCTATTGCAACAGGGCTATATAATGCCAATGTATTTTCAACATCTCTATCAATGTTCAGTTCCATTGCATTTACTCGATTTTCATTGGCATTAATTTCATGTACTAAATCTTTATCAAAAGTTAAAACAGCTTCTTTTCCTTTTGCTAATTGACTTTTCACCAAGTCCATCATTTCGATAACTTGCTGTTTTATTTGATCTAATTCTGAATCTAAATGTGTCATAATTGTATTTTTTAACCGAAACGGCCTGTTATATAGTTTTGTGTTCTTTCTTTTTTAGGGTTAGTGAAAATTTGCTTGGTATCTCCAAACTCAATTAAATCCCCCATATAAAAGAATGCCGTTTTATCGCTAATTCTACCTGCTTGTTGCATGTTGTGTGTAACAATTACAATGGTATATTTTTGTTTTAACTCAAACATTAACTCTTCAATTTTTGCTGTAGAAATTG
>JAESUI010000196.1 GCA_016763135.1 Flavobacteriales bacterium | reverse complement strand
GAAATAACATTGTTATCAATGTAGAAATCATCAGAATTTAGGTTTGCAATTATGTCACCTGTTGCTAGGCTTATTCCTTTGTTAATGGCATCATATAAGCCTTTGTCTTTTTCAGAGACAACTTTAGTTATTTGGCCTGGATATTTATTTATGATTTCCAAGGTGTTATCACTAGATAAACCGTCTATAATTATATACTCAATATTAGAATAGGTTTGATTAATAACGGACTTTATGGTGTCCTCAATAGTTATTGCACTATTGAAACAAACTGTTATTATGGAGACTTTAGGTTGCATTAACTTCTTGAGACAACACAATTCTCAAGTACAATCATGTCCATATCAGTTCTTAAGTAGCAGGCAAACGCTTCTTTTGGGGTATTTACGATAGGCTCATTTTCATTAAATGAAGTGTTTAATAAAATAGGAGTTCCTGTTTTTTGCCTAAATTTTTCAATTAAATCATAATAGCGATCTCCTTTTGCAACAGATTGTAATCTGCCTGTACCATCAACGTGGGTCACAGCAGGTATCTCTGCATGCTTTTCTTTTTTTATAGGATAAACTTTTTCCATAAATGGGACTTTATCATCTTTTTCAAAATACTCAGAAACATATTCTTCTAAAATAGAAGGGGCAAAAGGTCTAAAACTTTCTCTACGTTTTATTTTAGAATTTAAAAGCTCTTTAGCATCTTCTCTTCTCGGATCAACAATTATAGAACGATGCCCTAAAGCTCTTGGACCAAATTCTGCTCTTCCTTGAAACCATCCAATAACTTTCCCATCTATCAAAGCATCAGAAACAACTTCAATGAGTTCATCTTCTTCATATTTTTTATAGGAAATTTTTTCTTCATTCAGGTAAGCTTCAATTTCTTCATTAGAAGCTTTAAGACCTGTATATGCATTGTAAATAGCTGGGAGTCTATCATTTCCTAAAATATGGTTATAGAGCCATAAAGCAGATCCATGCGCAGTTCCTGCATCATGTCCCGCAGCAGGGATATACATATTTTTGAATGAGGTACGTTCTAAAATTTTACCGTTAGCTACAGAATTTTGAGCAACCCCTCCAGCAATGCAAATATTTTCTAACCCTGTTCTTTTTTGTAAATGATTTAGAATATGAAAAATTAATTCTTCGGTAACTCGTTGTACAGAAGTAGCAATGTCTTTATGTTTTTGAGTTAATTCATCTCCATTTTGTCTAGCAGGTCCTAATAAATTTTCTAATTCTTTAGAGAAAATAGACTCAATAAAAGGATCTCCATTTTCCCAACTCATGGTAACACCTTCTTTAGCGTGGGTAAAGTATTTAGTATCTATTTCAAAAAGGCCATTGTCTTTAAAAATGATTATTTTCTTTAATTGATCAACATATTTTGGTTCACCATAAGGCGCTAATCCCATTACTTTATATTCATCTCCATAATGGGGGAATCCTAAGTATTGAGTTAATGAAGTATAGAAAATTCCCGCTGAGTGAGGATAGATTACGGTATCTAAAACATCAATTTTATTACCTTTTCCTGTTGCAATCATTGTTGAGGTAAAATCACCAAAACCATCAATAGATAAAATTGCAGATTCATCAAAAGGAGAAGCAAAAAATGCACTTGCTAAATGACTTCTATGATGCTCTACATTTTTAACTTCAGCTTTTATCTCTTCTTCAGTAACGTTAAATATTTTGGCTAATTCATCTTTTGTACTTACAACTTTTCTAGAATTAGCTAATCTATCTTTTAAGGCTTTAACTGAGACCAAGTTCTTAACAGAATGGATAATTTTTTTATGCAAATTAGCAGAAGGATCTCTAGAGATAGTTATGTAATCTACTTGAGTAATATCGATGTCAGCTTCTTTCAAACAAAATTTTATAGCCTCTGAAGGAAAACCTGCCCAGTGTTTAATTCTTCTAAACCGTTCTTCTTCCGAAGCTGCGATTATTTCTCCATTCTTTAAAATACAAGCTGAAGAATCTCCATGAAAAGCATTTATTCCTAGTATATACATAGATATAATTATTTAGCGGTCTAAATTAGTTATTCAATTGTTAAGTTGAAAGAACTAAAAGTTATTGTAAAAACATTTTTTTTGTAAGTTCAACTGCATTTTGTTTTTCAATTTCAGTTTTAATAAATTCATAGCAGTTATTTCTTATGGTATTATATTCTTCTTGATTCATGTTGTAACAGCCTTTAATTACCTCTATAAATTTATTGGAATCAGTTAAATTAATATCCCAACCAACATTAATACGATTTAAAGCTCTCCAAGGTGTATTTGTACTTATAATTAATCCACAACCAGCAGTCAAAGCCTCAACAATTACATGTCCATAATTCTCATGTAGTGTAGGGAAAAATAAAAGATGATAATTGGATAAGGTATTATTAACTTGATTAGGGTTTAATTCTCCTAGGTACTGAACATTTAGTTTGTTTTCAGTGATGAATTCCTGGCATTTTTTCCAATAGTTTTCATCTTCTAATGTGCCATAAATAGTTAAGGTTAAGTTTTGAAGATCTATTTTTTTTAATATTTCTAAGGTGTAAAAGAGATTTTTTTTAGGAGATATTCTAGAGAAGAAAACCAATTGTAATTCATTTTTTGTTTTAGATATTTCTTTTTTATCAAAATTTAAAATTGAAATATTAGGAGTAGTAATTATTTGTGATTTTTTTCCAAAAGCTTTTTTTATGTCTTTTGATTCTTCTCTATCAGTAGCATGCCAGGTAACTTCTTTAAAAAAACCAATATTTTTTGTTAGTATTAAAAACACTTTTTTCTTTATGGGTTTAATTTTGAGAGCACCTTTACCAAGCATTCCTCTAGGTGCTATTATTACACCAGAAGTTACCTTCAGTTTTTTTATTAATTGTATAGGTTCTAGGGTGTAATTTTTGGAGTATAAACTATTAAAATAAATTTTTGAATATTCATTTTTCTCTAGTGTCTCGGAAACAAACAGTTTCCTTTCAATCTCTGAAAGATAAACAATGTGGTAGTTAGTCTTTTTTATCCATTGATTGAACTGTTGGTTTTTATAAGGGGTTTTATCATCAATGTCTCTATCAGATGTAATGATATAAAAATCAAATTCATGGTATAAAGAATTAACAATGTTTGAGATTGATTTAATGGGGCCACCAGCTTTAAAGCCAGGAGTAAACCAGTCTATAAAAATTAATATTTTAGGTTTATTAATCAATATCTATGAAATTCAGTGGCAGTTATTACCCAGTTTTCTTTTTGTAAATAATTTTCTCCAGTTTTATTTAATGGATAAACACAAAATTTAAGTTTATTTGGTATAGATAGAAAACCTGATGAGAGCATTTTTTTATTTAAAGGGTGTGCTTCAGACATATTACAAACAATTAGTCCAATTTTCAATTGAGATCTTACTTGTTTAACAATCGATTTAATAAACTTTTTGTTAAAACCTTTATTTGGAAATACATCCATAATTTGTGCTTCGGTAAAAGAACCTCTTTTACCAACCCTAACTATTGACCATCCTAAATTTGATTCGACAACTTTGTATTCGTGCATGGGATAAGTAAAATATCTCCATTTTAAAAAATCGTAGGTTCTATTTGGATAAAGTACATCTTTGCTTGGATATGGATGAACACCTTTTGCTAATGCATTAAACGTGTCTATTGTGTTTGGATTATATGATGTTATTTTATTTACAATAAATGGCTTTTTTAAAGAAATAGGATTAAATTGTTTAACGAATGACTTGATTGACCCTCGTGAAACCCAATATTTAAGACTATTTAAAGGTTTAAAACCTAATTTTAAGAAAGGTTGATAGCTATTGTGATTAGGAAAATTAAAAATAATATCAATATTTTGCTCTTTAGCAATTTCAATTACTTTTTTAGTTAAAGAACCAAATAATCCTTTACGTTGAAAATTGGGATGAACCATTGTTTGATAGGAATAAATTGCATTAATGACTTTATCATTATGCCTAAATTCATATTTTCCAAATGATATTTCTCCTGCTAGCTCTCCTTTCTCACTATAAGCCATAACAACGATACAGTCGCCATAAGGGCTATTAAAATATTTCCATTTTAGCCAATCTAAAGAATCTTGTTTTCGGTTATGAATAAAAGCAGCATTCTCTAATAAATTTGAGAAGTGTTGCTCATCGCTATCACGATTAATTATTTTATATTCAAAAAGCTCTTTCATTTTTCAGTTATCAATTTCAAATAAAGAGTTTCATATTTTTTAGCAATTAAAGTTGGATTAAATCTTTTTATATTTTCAAATCCATTAGTGATTAGTTGGTTACGATATGTGGTGTCTTTAATAATTTTTTGTATTCCCTCTCTTATTTCTTTTTCACTTGTAGGGTCTATAATGCAGGCCGCATTTGCTGCAACTTCGGGCATTGATGAAATATTAGACGTAATAACAGCTCTTCCTACAGCATTAGCTTCTATTATGGGTAAGCCGAAGCCTTCTCTTAAAGATACAAATGCTACAATATCACATTTTTTATACTCATTATAAATTTCGCTATTGCTTAAATTTATTTTATTAAGGTATTTGATGTCCTGTTTTTTTAACTGTTCGATTAATTTTTCATTGAGTTTCCCAATAATTGAAAGTTCAACATTTAACCCTTTAATAGCATTAATTAAACGCGGTATATTTTTGTTAGCCTTAGTTCCTATCTGTAAAATTTTTACGGGAGAGTTTAATTCTTTTCTTACATTTCCCTCAAAATTATTAGAATAACAATTATGTATAACACAAATTTTATATTCAGGAATTCCAAATAATTTAATTAAACGTGATTTTGTATGTTCAGAAACAACCGTGACATACTTTACATTAGCGATAGGTAGTTTATAAAATAGGTATCCAAAAATCCATTTTTTAAACCCTTTTAAATCAAACTCATAATGATTGGTGTCATGGACAGTTAACATTGTTTTATGAGTAGGTAAAAAGAAGGCGTAATAGCCAATTCCGCCTGTAATGTGAATGACATCACATTTTATTCTTCGAATTTCTTTAAGGTTTTTCCAAAAAGATGAATAGGTTTTATCGTAGAAATCTTCCGTTTGACATGTTGTTAAATGTTCTTTTATGGTTTCGAAGAGTGTTTCAAAACTAAAGCCACCAAAACTTTTAGATCTATGAAGAAACAATATTTTCATGCTGATTGATCTAATTCTTTTTGATGAATTTTATACAATGCGATGACTAATCCAAATGTAAAATAATAAATGAAGTTTTCCATATAACTAAAAGTTATGTTTTGAATTGCAATTATTGAGGGTAGCATATATAAGACCAATGGTAAGATTAAAAGTTTTATTTCAATAGATTTACACCACCTTAATATTTGAAGAGCAAATATAAAAAGGCTTAAGCGCATTAAAATCATTAAAATTCCTCCGAGAATACCAAGTTCTAACACAACTCGTTCGCCTTCTTCTTCAAAATAAAAAGGAATTGGTTTATTAATAAAACCTTGACTTCCCTGGTATGCCATGCCTATGCCATATCCAAACCACCCGGCTTGTTCACTAAATTTAAATATGTCTAAACGGTCTTCAAGCCTTAATTTAACATCAGTGTAACCAGTACTTTCACCTCTATGCCTGGATTCCGCTTTTTCAATCCTTGCTAGGGTAGCATCCACTGGATCATTAAATAAATCTGTAGTAAAATATAAACCAAGAAGAGAAGTTAAACCCAAAACGGCAATTACTAGAACTGTTTTTCTTAAGTTAGAAAAGTTTAAAAAAGCATAAATACCTATGGCAAAAATATTAAATAACATGAGCCCAATTGGTAATCTAGAGCCTGTCATAAACATGCTTATAATTAGAAGCATTATTACTATTGCTTCTAATAATATGCTTTTACTTTTAACTAATTTATTTAGTATTACCCCAGTTAAAAAAGTGATGGTAAATAAGAGATAAGCATTAAAAATTTTAACAAAAGAAAATATGGATGAAATTCTGGTAAATCCATCGACACGACTAATTAATTGTTCATCATTTACGAAACCATTCAACACATCATCTGTGGGTAAATAAAATTGAATCATGCCTAAAATACAGATTGGGAAGGATATGTAAGTGAGTATTTTTGACAAAATTTCTATGGCTTTTAAATCTTTAAATAGGAATTGGTTGATTAGAGTAATAGGTAAAAAAATAAGATGGACGGTTAAACCAATAACACCAACAATCATGGGGTTATTATTTTTATTAATGAGAAATCCTACGAAACATATTATCACAAAAAGGAATACAAAATAATGAAATGTATGTTTGATTTTTATTATTGGATATTTTCCCAATAAAAATGTTATGTAAACTAATCCAAACAAAAGATATTTAACGTAAAATAATGGGCCTGCGAAACTGTACAGGAACCACTTTCTTAAAATTCCCTCAAGCAGTAACCATACTAATGAAATGATAAATAACCTTATAAAATTATATTGAATATCGATTTTCAAGAGTTGATTTTAATTTGATTATAAATGTTTTGGGCTATGTTTTGCCAATCATATTTTTTCCACGTAGTGTCTAATTCAGTATTCCATTTGAATTCATGGACTCTCATATTTATGACTCCCATCCACATTGTTATGTTTTCACTCTCAATATGAGTAATGTTCTTAAAAGCGTTATCAACAGACCATTTTATAGGAAATGAAACAATGGGCTTTTTTGCAGCTGCATATTGAATGAATTTTAAAGGTACAGAATTGAAAATAAAATTATTATTAAGGGTGTTCTTTAGTGTTAAACCCACATCAGAGATGGTATACAAAATATTAGCTTCATCATTAGTAATAATACCAGTAAACACAACGTTAGGACTTTTGAATGTTGGGAGATTACCTGCCAAAACAAAAGTAATATCCGGGCAATCTACTAGGGCTTGATCAATGATCGCTTTTGTGAATTGAGGGTCAAACTTATGCTCACCACCAATATAAGAAGCAATTTTGTGATTAATCGGGATGTTAAATTTTGATTTAAAGCTTTTTTTCATCTCTGGACTAATCCCTGATATTTGAGAAAAATCGGCTCCATTACTGATGGGAATAAACTTGGAGCGAATGTACTTGGTTACACTTAATTTAGCACTTTCAGAAACAATAAAATTAAGCAGAGATACATTGAACTGATCTGTGTAAT
>JAESUI010000195.1 GCA_016763135.1 Flavobacteriales bacterium | reverse complement strand
TACGAAAAACAATAAAAACTGTGAGCGTTGAGTTATAACGAACTCAGGTTAATACTAGCCTTCTCCTCCTTCAGATTCACCATAGTTTTCTTCACCACGTTTTTTCTTTTGGTTTAAACGATAAGTAAAACTCACTCTTACATAGCGAGAACGCCATTGTCTTTCACTTTCAGAAACAAAATTTTCACCATAAGAAATACTATTTCTCCTTCTGGAGTTTAATATATCCTTACCAGTAAAAGCAACAGTTCCATTTCCTTTTAACACATCAAATGAAAAGCCAATATCTATCGAATACCTTGCCTTAGTTTCTCCTTGTGGTGATTGTTTTGGTGCTCTGTAATTACCTGAGGCTTGTAAGCCAATTTTCTTTTTAATCTTCCATTTTGAATTTAAGCGTGTTGACCAGACATAGGTATCTACATCATATTCCACTCCTTGAAATTCACCATCACGTATTTCTCTAAAAAAGTTATAACTCCCTCTTACAGTCCACCATTTAGCCAATTCATAAGAACCAGAAAACTCTATTCCGTAAGCATCTTTTACACCTAAATTAACAGGCATTCTCCGTGTAATTCCTTCAGCATCAGAAAACACCACCCAATCCATTGTACTCGTTGTATAACGGTAATAAACACTTGATAATAAAGATGCTTTATCCCAATTCTTAAGATGTCCTAACTCATACGAATCGGTGTATTCCGGATTAATATTAGGGTTACCTGAAACATTGCTTCGTGAATCAGTAAAACTAAAAAATGGCAATAACCAATAATGGTGAGGCCTTCTTATTCTCCTACTATATCCTAATTGAATTGAATTTTCCTTCTTTAGCTGATAAGAGAAGTGTACACTTGGAAAAAAATTTAAATAATTTCTTTTATTTAACTCATTAGTAGTCACTAGTTCTGTTGTTACTTCTGTTAATTCTGCTCGTACACCAAATTGAAAAGAGAACTGCTTTATTTTTTTACCTAACATTAAATATGATGCCGAAACATTTTCATCATACAACACCAAATTGTTAAAACCTGGAATATATTCCCAATCATTAATCGTATCATTAAATTGCTCTACTGCATAATCATCATCAATTTTCTTGTTGGTATGTTTTAGTCCAAACTCTATTTTCCCTTTTTTTATTGGATGAATATAATCCATTTGAAAAAGCCAATTATCGCCTCCCTCATCATTAAAAATACGTTGCTCTATATTCTCTGAAGCAATTGCAGTATTGGTTTGGGTTATAATAGAACTTTCATTATCCGTTCGTTGTGTTTTTTGAACATCAAAAGTCAAGAGCCTGTCTTTTTGTTTAAAGGTCTTTCTGTAGTTAAATGAAACATCATAAGAGTTTCTATCTTTATCTTCAATCTCATCTCTATGAACTGTTTGAACAGCCTCTCCAAATTCATCGAAATCTGAATATGTTAAATTGGTTTCATTATCACCATCACCAAAACTATATTTACCTGAAAGAGTAAATGAATTATATTTATTCAAAAATATTTCTGTTCCCAACCTAAAGTTATTATTAAAGCTAAAGCGTTGTGTTTTAGAATCACTATTGTAACTAAAACTAGTATCTGGATAAGTAAATTCTTGTTGATTAATACTTAAACCTGGAGAATTTCTAAAACTAACCCCATACCCTGTAAAGACATTAAAATGCTTTTGTTTAAAAGTTATATTAAATCCTCCACCATAATTATTCGGATAACCAAAATTGGCGTTAACTGAACCATTAACTCCCTCTCTTCTATCTCGTTTTAATATGATATTGATAATTCCAACCTCTCCTTCTGCGTCATACCTCGCTGATGGATTGGTAATTACTTCAATTTTTTCTATCTGAGTAGCATCCATTTGTTTAAGTACGTCAGCAGTAGTCATCCCCATCATTCCAGAAGGTTTTCCATTAATCAACACCCTTACATTCCCACTACCTCTTAAGCTTACATTTCCATCAACATCTACCTCAACAGAAGGAATATTGTCTAATATTTCTGCAGCATCTGCTCCTTGACTAGTAATGTCTTTACTTACATTAAAAATTCTTTTATCTAAATCAAGTTCCATTAATCGTTTCTCTTCAACCACCTCAAATTCATCCAAATTGTTTACTGATGGGGTTAAACCAATCTTTTTTAAATCGACATCCTTATTAGAAATAACAATGTTATCGATGGTCTTATTTTTAAAACTTAAAAAAGAAATTTTAGCATAATAATTCCCTGAAGGAATTTGAAGCGAAAACCGTCCATTAGGTTCAGTTGCACCACCTTTAACATAGTTAGAATCTTTAGAATTGAATACTGCAATTGAAACATAAGGAAGCCCTTCTCCTTTATCGTCTAACACTTGGCCATAAAGACTGTATGTTGTTTCTCCTTGCTGAGAGAACCCACTTACAAATAAGATTAAACTTAATAATATAGAAAGGAGAAATTTCATAAAAGCAAACAAAAGTAATCATCCTAGAAGAATACAATGTCTTTCTTTTTACTTTTACTACTATACTTAATGAAAATTAGCTACTTCCATATAACCCCATCTTATTGCCTTCAGTATCTAGGAAATAAGCAAAATAACCTAATCGACTACCATCGATGAAATTTTCAGGCAATACACTACTACCATCTTCAATTTCATTTTTAATGAGTGTTTTACTCACTAAAATTTGCCCTCCATTATCTACAATTTTAGTTTCCAATTCACTTATAGAGGGATAACCATCAAAAAACAAAACCACACCTGCTTTTATCTCAGAACCATCATTTTCAATAATAGCACCACTAATCTGTCCATTTCCAAACTCAAAGATACCATGCTTGACACCATTTAATTCAAGTTCATTTATTTTTACTCCAAAAACTTTATGATAGAATACGGTAGCTCTATAAAAATCGCTAGCCGGAATTTCAAACCACCGAATTTTTTGTTTTACGTAATTAACTTTTGATGTTTTATTTTTTTTACTAAACCAAGACATGGTTAAATATACAATAT
>JAESUI010000194.1 GCA_016763135.1 Flavobacteriales bacterium | reverse complement strand
TCTTTAATAAAAACAGAAATAATTTACTCCTACTTGTATTGATCCATGGGTTTTATGATTCCGTAGGAATAACTCTTATATTTTTGAATAAGGATTTTATAATTTCAGAATGGGTACAGCAATTGTTTTAAAAAGCATTGAAACGACTTTTACATTAAGCCTTAGCAAACATTATTTTCTCTTTCCAAAATGGTTTACATCTTCCAAATGGTTTGAAACAAGTCCCTTATGGGTCACACAAAGCCTACTCAAAAGAGTAGACTTTTTTAAATTTTAACTCCTATCACACATACATCATCCACCTGCTCTAAATCTCCTTTCCATTTTTCAAATTGAGTATCTAGTAGTTCTTTCTGTTCATTCATGTCTTTGTCTTGATTATTTAACAGCATAGTTCGAAAAGGCTCATATTTAAATTTCTTTCCTTTAGGACCTCCAAACTGGTCAGCATAACCATCCGTAAAAACATAAATTGAATCACCTTTATTTAATTGAATTTGATGATTAGTAAATGGTTCGCTAGTTACGTACCTACCTATTGGCTGCTTATCAGCTTTAATTTCGTCTACTTTCCCATTACTTATTATGTATAAACTATTGTTTGCCCCAGAAAAATTAAGCAGATTGGTTTTAAAATTTAATGCGCATAATGCGATATCCATTCCATCTTTCACATCATCCTTACTTGTTTTAAATGTTTCTATAACCAACTCTCTAACCTTATCTAGTATTTGGGCTGGTTCAGTTAATTTAAATTCTCTAACAGCCCTATTTAAAGCGCCATGACAAACAACACTTACCATTGCACCAGGAACGCCATGCCCTGTACAATCAGCCGCAGCATAATAAACAACATCGTTAATTACTTCTAACCAATAAAAATCTCCAGCAACAATATCCTTTGGTTTGAATAGAACAAATCCATTTTTCAAGTATTTATCAAGCTCAGATGTTGATGGTAAAATAGCCTCTTGTATCCTTTTTGCATAAGTAATACTATCGGTAATTTCCTTATTCTTTTCTTCTACTTCCAACTTTTGATTATGAATTAAAAGATTATCTTTTTTCTTTTGTTGATACGCTTTTACCCCAAACAATATTAAAACTACCATTAAGATTAGCCCTCCATATAATGCTATCTTCTGTGTTCTATCTTGTTTAATAATTGCATTCTGCTCCTTTATTTTTGAATCTTTAACTGCTTGTATTTGGGCATCTTCAAGACTATCTTTTAAAGCTATTTTTTCATATTCGTATTTCATTTCTTGCTCAACAACAGCTTTTTCAGTTTCTTGACTTCTTGCAGAATCTCTCATTTTAATAAATACCTCAAAATGTTCCCATCCTATTTTATAATTGCCCGATTTTTTAGAAATAGCACTTAATATTTTTGACGCATTACTAATTGGCGATGGAAAACCTAACTCCTTAGAAAGCTTTAAAGATCGAGCAGCGTACCTTTCTGCTAATTTTACATCTCCTTGAATTAAAGCAATTTCAGCAATGTTATTTAACGAATGTGTTATTCTATCCTTATCTCCTATTTCTTCTTGAATTATTAATGCTTGTTCATGCAATTCTTTTGCTTCATTAATCTCTCCCTGCCTTTGCTGAATAACACCTATACTATTTGATGAAGATGCCACTCCTTGTTTTTCTCCAAGTTCTTGGTAAATAGTTAATGAACGCCTTAAGTACATTAACGCCATTGGTACATTTTTTTGGCTTTCATAAATAAAACCAATGTCGTTTAATGAGTTAGCTATACCTCTTTTGTTACCAAGTTTTTCTCTTATTTTTAATGACTTGTGATAATACTTTAGCGCCATAGGAATGTTTCCTTGCTCATGATAAATCAATCCAATATTATTAGATGCTCTTGCAATTCCCTGACCATCTACAAGGTCTTCATATAATTTTAGTGACCTAAAAAAATATTTAAGAGCTTGTGATACCTCCCCTTGATTATTATAGATAAATCCTGTATTGTTAAATGTTGCAGCCAAAGAATTTCGATAAGCCTCTTTTTCTTGATCACTTACAGTTGGTTTTGCCATTAATTGAATACAATCATTAGAAATGCTATCCCAATAAGATGTTCTAAAAAGCCACGCTGTTTCTCCTATTTGGTAACGTAAATTTATTTTTGTTGTATCGTCACTAGCATTTCCTAAAAGACTTGTAAGTGAATCTATTTCACGTTGTTGTTCAGGAGCATATTGAGAATACCCCTCCACAACAAAAAAAAAACACTAAAAAATATGATATAATGTGTTTAGCTTTCACATCAGAAAGATAGCAATTTTATTCTTAAACCTCAATTTTAAAACCACAGTCAAAATGACCTTCAGAGCATTCCTTTTTACCATGATAGCCACAAGGTTTACATTTCAATTTTACCTTTACCTCTATAATGGTTTTATTATCTGACAAAGGCCCAAACCCAAAAGAAGGATCCGTAGAGCAGAAATAAGCTGTTACTGGAGCATTCATTGCAGAAGCAATATGCAAAGGCGCAGAATCATTCACATAATTCATTTTTGCATTTTGCATTAATGCTGCAGATTCTAAAAAAGATAGTTTTCCTGATAAGTTAACTACATTCTTATTTTTAGAGAGGAGTTTAATATTCTCACATTGGTCAGCATCATCTGATCCACCCAATAAATATATAACAAGTTTATCGTTTATTTTACCAATAAGGTTAACCCATTGTTCTTTTGGAAGTTGCTTTGTAAACCAAACTGATGTTGGCGCCATGCAAACATACCCTTCTTTCTTTAACGCTTCTACGCTACTATAATCTTTGTTAACTGGATAAAGTTTTGGAACTGCAAATCCCTTATCTGTTAAGTCTGCTATTAATTGTTGATTCCGCTCCACCTCATGAGTTCCGTCACCAATGTTATGTTCAACCTTTTTAGTATAAGAAAACGACAAAGGATTTTTCTTAAATCCTATTTTTTGTTTTGCCCCTGAAAAAGCAGTAATTAACCCACTTGATGCATGTCGATGTAAATTGATTACAACATCATATTGAGATTTTTTCACACTTTTTGTAATGGCTTTTAGATTATCTAATTTCTTATTTTTCTTATCCCATATTATTACTTCATTAATAATTGGATGATTCTCTAACAAGCCCTCATTTCCTTTCCTAAGTAAAAAATCTATTTTGCTTTCGGGATAAAATTGATGCAATTTTTCTACAACAGATGTTGCTAAAATTACATCTCCAATAAAAGCGGTTTGTATGACTAAAAACTTATTCAAATTATACTGCTACACTGTATTCTCGCAATGCATCATTTAATGAAGTTTTTAAATCGGTGCTTGGTTTTCTCTTTCCAATAATTAAAGCACATGGCACATTATAATTTCCGGCACTAAATTCTTTAGTATAAGAACCAGGGATAACAACAGAACGTTCTGGAACTTCCCCTCTATATTCTATTGGTTCATTACCACTTACATCTATTATTTTAGTTGATTTTGTAAGTACCACATTTGCTCCAAGAACTGCTTCTTTCCTTACTCTTACACCTTCTACAACTATGCATCTTGAACCTATAAAGCAACCATCTTCAATAACTACAGGAGCTGCTTGTAGTGGTTCTAAAACTCCACCTATTCCAACACCTCCACTTAAATGGACATTTTTCCCGATTTGAGCACAAGAGCCTACTGTGGCCCAAGTATCTACCATAGTACCTGCATCAACATAAGCTCCAATATTCACATAAGAAGGCATCATTATTACTCCTTTAGAAAGATATGCTCCATAACGTGCTACAGCATTAGGGACAACTCTAACACCTAACTCTGCATAATTAGTTTTTAACTTCATTTTATCATGAAACTCAAAAGGACCAACCTCTATCGTTTGCATTTCTTGAATTGGAAAATACAAAACAACAGCTTTTTTCACCCATTCATTCACTTTCCATTCATCACCATTCGGCTCTGCTACTCTCAACTTCCCTTTATCTAATAATTCAATAACTTCTCTTATTGTATTTTGAGTGTCTTTTTCTTTTAAGAGTGCTCGATTATCCCAAGCTTCTTCTACCTTTTGTTTTAATGCTTCCATTCAATTAAATATTTATTGGGTTGAAGTTATTAATTTTTCAAGGACTGCAGTACTTCCTTCCCATGTATAATTTTCTTTAACAAATTGATATCCTTTTTGTGCTATTTCTTTTTGAAGGTTAATATCCCCCATCAATTCTATAATATGTTTAGTATATTCACTTTCATTGTTCCCAATTAATATATTTTCATTGTGAGTTGCTCCAAGCGCATTATTAGCTAATTGAGAAGTAATGCATGGAAGTTTCATAGCCATAGCTTCTAATAATTTGTTCTGCAAACCTGTTCCTATTTGCATCGGAGCCACAAATATTTTTGATTTCGAATAATATTCAGATATATCCTCTACCCATCCTGTGACTGTTACTTTTTCAGACTTTAATTTTAACACCTTAGCAGAAGGCTGTGCACCAACAATAACCAACCTTATATTCGGTTGTTCTTTCCACACGAGAGGCATTACATTATTCACTAAATAAACAACACTATCAACATTAGGTGGATATGCCATATTTCCTGTAAAAATTAAATCATACTCCTTTTCTGCTTCTGCATGCTTGTAAGTGTCATAATCAACTCCATTAGGTACAACTACAACATTATCATTGTTCACATTAACTATTAATCTTCTATCTTGTTCAGATATGATAACGTGATTATCAAAATCTTCAAAAATAAAATGCTCATATCTTTTTAACCTTACAGTTTCGGTTTTTAAAAACCATTTCATATAAAAAGGTGCATCTTCTACTCTTCTTTCCATACCCCGTGCAAGGGCATCCATATAATCCAATGTTTTATTAATATTTGAATTACGGACGTACTCTGTAACTCTTATCAACTGACAATAAATATGGTCTGGTTGATGTATTGAAATA
>JAESUI010000193.1 GCA_016763135.1 Flavobacteriales bacterium | reverse complement strand
CACCAATGCATAGGGGAAAAATTACTAATCACTTGCATGTACTCGGGCATTACAAATGTTGGCACCCAAATACCTCCTAAGGCAGCAAATATAATAATAGAGATGGCACCAATTCCATTAGATTGTTCTTGTGTTTTTGATAAAGCACCAATCATAAGAGCGTAGCTAACAGCAGCCAAGCTGCACATCAACATCATAAAAATAAATGCAGCAAAAGCTGATGGTAGAATTAGTTTAGGTAAACCAATTAGTGGGAAAATTAATATTCCTATTGAAAAAATAAGTGTAAACTGTAATACAGCAACCATCATATAAACCAGCATTTTTGCTGATAAAATATGAAGATAGTTGGTTGGCATTGTTTTGAGCCTTAAAAAGCTTCCATTAACTCTTTCTTTTACGATGTTACTTCCTAGAGAAACAACCATAAAAAACATGGCGAAAATTGTCCATGCTGGCACATTGTGTTGTGTGGAATTTGGATTAATCATGTGCTCATCATTCATGGCAGGGATTCTATTAATCACAATTTTATTTAACATGATTTTCTTTTTAAAATCATCTGCAGATTTTCTTATTCCAACTTCTGAATAGATAGATTCTATCATTAATTCATTTTCTATCACATTTAAAAATGAGGCAATAACGTTGGTAATGGAGTAACTGTAATTTTCTTGTAAAACAGGATCATGGTAAAAATCTAAATCAGGAAGTTTAATGTTTTGATTGTCTTGTTTTGCTTCTGAGAGTCCTAATTCAATAGTTAGAGTTTGACTAATTTGAGTGGCTTTTTCTTTTAATTTTTCAGAAAAACTGGGAGGAATGTATAATGCGGTAAGTTTATTTTCATCCAATAAAAACTTGTTTAATTCTTGAGAGAGAAGGTTGTTTTGTTCTTGTAGTTCAAACAAGCCAGACTCATTGAGTAGTTGAATTAATTTTTTTCCTTGTTCACCTTCATCTTGATTAGAAATAATTAAAGAAACCTTATTTTCATTGACCAATTTATAAGCACTATCTTGTATAATGGTAATGATGAAAACCAAAAGCAATGGCATTAAAAACATTATAGAAAGACCAACTTTATCGCTCAACAGCAATAAAACTTCTTTTTTTATGGAGGCCATCATTTTCATTCTGCTTCTGTTAGTTGAATGAATAATGATTGTAAATCCTTGGCATTATATTTTTGAATCAACTTTTGTGTTTCTCCTTCTGCTACAATTTTTCCTTTGCTAATTAATAGGAGTTGATCACAAAAATCTTCCGCTTCAGATAGGTGGTGTGAGGTGTAAATTATTGTAGTTCCCTGTTTGCTTGTTTCTTTTAAAAACTGAATAATAGAAAGCTTACTTTGAACATCAACACCAACTGTTGGTTCATCTAAAAATAAAATGGAAGGATTATGAATTAAGCCAATTGCTAAATTTACTTTTCGTTTCATCCCGCCAGAAAAGGTGTTTATTCTTTTGTTTGCAACACTCGATAATCCTAATATAGAAAGTAAAGAAGCTGTTTTTTCTTTGATTTCATCTTTGCTAAGGTTGTATAGTGAACCAAAGTAATTTATGTTTTGTACTGGAGTAAGCTCATGATAAAAAGCATACTCTTGAGGTACAAAACCAATAATTTTTTTTAGGTCAACTCCAGTGATGCTATTTCCATTTTTTAATTGGTAAGTAACATTACCTTTTGTAGGTTCTATTAACCCACAGAGAATTGATATTAATGTTGTTTTCCCTGCTCCATTTGGCCCTAAAACACCTATTGTTTGTCCAGCATTGATAGAAAAAGAAACATTACTTAAGCTTTCAAAGGACGCAGATTTATACTTTTTAGAAATATCATTTATTTCTATATGAGCTAAAGATGACATTATTTTAATTTCAGTTTTGCGAGCTGTTGAAATGCAGCGTTTTCAACTTCAGAAATTTCGCGCAAGATATTTGCACAATCATCATAGTCTTTTTGTTCGGTTAACCTGCCCTTATAAATCCCTGCCATTTGTACAGCAGAAGTTCGCCATAAATCTCCAGATTTTGTCATTTGATCAGCGATGCCTAGTAGCCTATCATCTTGTAAATAACCAGCAGCTTGTTCTAAAAATGCGGCATATAAAAAACGGAAACCACCACCACCAGTTCCAATTTCTTCTTGCATTCGTACAATTTGACCAAGAAATAAACCAGCTTTTCTTTGCCCATATTTATTGCGCCAAGTTTTAATTCTTTTAGCTGTACCTTTTATTCCAGTTACGCCAATAATTGGCCCTGGTGCACGAAGCATGTAAAGAATGTTTCTATTGATTCCACTTATAATTGCTTTTCTAATAACAGCCTCATCAACATTTCCAATTTTTTAGGATAGTAGACATGTCCTCTTGGAGCTAACATTCCTTGAGAAAATCGGGCTTTGTTCAATTCGGCAGTAGTTAATGTTGTAACTGTTTCCATTACAGGATCACTAATTAAATAGTTATCACCTTCTTTTCCATAAACAATAAGGTTGTGTGCATTAAAATGGAAACGATATTCTTTTGGAAAATAGGTTAGGTGATAAACACCTACTTGACAACCAACAGGAATCCCTTCTTCAAGTTTTTTATCTAAAAATTTTTGAGCAGAAAGTTCGTCTTTAAATTTTTTTCTTTCTAAGTCAATATTTAGTGCTTTACATGTTCTTTTAAATATTCCCCCGGGCATTGATCTAAATGAGATTGCTGGACCTCCATTGAATTTTAAAATAGGCACATGAAGATAAAACAGACCTGCACCCATCCCGAAAGCTAGAGGTTCATTCATAAAGTCTAATCCTCTGTGTCGTAGTAAGCTTGTAATAACGCCATTTTCACAATGAGCTGTTTGTATATGTTTAAAGTCTTTTACCACTATACTTTAAAATTTTTGAGCTCGTCTATATTAATATCAAAAGCTTTAGCATAGACAGCTAATTTCTTTTCACTTAATTTTTTAAATCCTTTTGGAGTCATGTGTTTTTTTATAGAAATTTTCCAAAATTTGGTGTAACCAGATAATACTTGAAAATCCATTAATTGTTTAACAAAATAATAATAGATTGGGCTTTTTTCTCCAGCAAGAACTGCATTTTTAGCTGCTTCAATTTGCTCATTGATATCATCCCAAGCGTTGTCGAGTGCAGCACTTTTAACTTCCCAACCAGAGCTTAAATCTGTTTCATATTTCCCCTCACTATTTTTTACATAACAAACTTCTCTAGTAATATTTTGTAAACTACTAGTATCTTGAGGAGTGTCCTTTTTTTTCATGTTAACAAACAGTTAGCAGACAATAGGCATATGAAAATCTAGTGCTTTCAGGAACAACTAATAATATTTTTTCGCCTTTCTTGAGGGTGCCATTATTAAATAACTCGTCAACCATTAAATAAATTGAACCAGCACCTACATTCCCTTTAGTAGAAAGATTAGTAAACCATTTTTCTTTAGGAATATGCATCCCTAAATCGTCCCAATGTTGAGCTATTTTATTCTCAAAATAATAACTCGACATATGAACCAAGAAATAATCTAAGTCTTCTGATGATAAGTTATGTTTTTTAAATATTTCAGGCACTTTAACAAAACTCAATTCTACAATTTTTCCATCAAGCTGTTTAGCATCTTGTTTTATACTTAGTATAGATTGTTCAAGCAATTCATTCGGTGAATATTCCATATAGCTTTTCAGCTTTCCATCAGACAACTTGTCTGTAGCCATATACATACATGCATCTTCTTGGTTGGCATAAGAAACAGATTCTATCCATTCTATTCGTAAAGAAAGACCTTTTTTATCAGGCTCTGTTTCTAGCATAAAAGCTCCAGCACCATCAGAAAGCATCCATCTTAAAAAATCTTTTTCAAATGCTAATGATGGATTTTCTTCTAATTTACTTAGCTGTTTAACTTCTTCTTCATAATGTTTTGATCTTAAAAAACTTGAAATTCGTTCTGAGCCAGTACAAATAGCTTTGTTTTTATCCCCGATAGTTAAAGACATAAAAGCATATTTTAAAGCATGCATTCCTGAACAACAATTACCTGAAGGAGTGATAACTTCTATGGGGTTCATTTCAGGTAATGCTCCATGAACCATTACTCCATGAGCTGGCATCATTTGATCTGGAGAAGACGTTCCACAACATAGCAAATCTACGTCTTTGATTTCTTCAGGACTTTCAGTAAATAAGTTTTTTATGGCTAAAGAAGTTAAGTCTGCATTGTTATGAGTGCTTTTCCCTTCTTTTGTGAGGGCATAATATCGTTCTCTAATTTTATTGCTGCGTAAAACCAGTGCTTTAGATCGGGATTTTTTCTCATTGATAAAACCTAAATACTCTTCCATCTCATCATTTGAGACAACGGAATTAGGTAAAAAATTAGAAGTTTTGGTTATGTAGACCTTGGACATTTTTTAATTTAGTTTTACGCTGCGAAAATACTCTTTTTTTCTCTTAATTCTACCAAAAGTTAATGGCCTAACAACTATGTTATATACAGTTAAGATAATGGGGGAAACAAAAAATAGGGCAAAGAAAAGATATCGTTCAAATATCTTTAACCACCGAGCTCTTTTTTTGGAGTTGTTCCTTTCTTTTTAATTGTTTTAGCCCAGATTCTAAAAAGTTTTTTAGCCCTAGATTCGATAAACATGATGCTCGTATTAATGCTAATTTTATTCAGTTTGACAATGTTATCCTGTAGCTCATCATAGGAGTTTTTATTAAATGCTTTAACAGCAATTTCTCCAAAAAGGAAAGTTTCATTAATGTCTTTTTCAGAAATTCCTGGTAATGGAAAAATGCCCCACTTCCTGTCTTTTTTTCCAGTAGACATCCAATGAAGAATAGTTATCGCACTAATAAGGTTCATTGTTTTATCTGCTAAAGGAATATTGGCAACCAAGTTTCCACCTGCTTTTTTGATAAATAGCTTAACACTTTCCTGAGCATTTAACCACATGTTTCTGGAACCAATAATGGTAATTATAGGCTTATTATTTATCAAGCTACAAAACTTTTCGTTTTCAAAAAGTGCTGTTGTAGTCATTGATGGAGACAAGTACCAAGGTTGATATCCTAATATAATTAAATCGTATTCTTGGTGTTTGAAATTTGGAGGGTTAAGTTGAATGGATTCTTCTAGCACCGTTTCAGGGAAAACATTATAAAATTCTTCATTACTCCAAGGGAAAGGGAATGGGTCTTTTGGTTCAATTTTAACCCAATCAATATCAGCTCCTTTAAAAGGGATTAAAAAATTATTGACAATTTGAGTTAACTGGCCTGATTGAGAAAAACTGACTACTAATATTTTCTTCATTAATGTGAAGGTAACTTATTATTTTAGCTTATTAGAGTTTAGTAGCTTAGAATGCTTGGTATAATCCAATATTATTTTTTTGAGGGGTTTATTTAGATGAGGGTATCCTTTTGTAATAACATCAATGTCTTCTTCAATGTTTTTATTATACTTTAAAATTTTCGGACAATTTTCTTGAATAGTTAATCTAAGAAATCGGTATTCAACTTCTTTTGGAAATTTACTTATTTCTGTTTCTAATAGTGTTACACCAGATTTAAATAGGTTGATTTTATCTGCAACTTTTTTCTTGAAAGCAGCTTTTTTTGCAATTAAAGCTCCTTTGTATGCTAGGTTGAGTGATGTTTTCTTTTCTTTTTCTAGTTGTTGAATCATTTTATCAAGCTTTTCAACAGAATTGCTAGAAAGAGCATCATAAAAAGTGCTTTTCTCTATTGAAAAATTGAGAAAAGAAAAAGTGAAAGCAAGTATTAAAACAATAGACTTCATCTTGAATTTTTAGCCTCGGAAGGGCAATTTTTGTGCCATCTATATTAGATATTCGAGTAGCAACAAATATCAAACATCTATTTTTAACAATCAAGGATTCCCTAGAATAATTACTATTTTTACTTTCTAGAATAAAAACAAGAAAATGCCAATAGAAATAGACGATAAACCTTCTTTACAATTCATTTTAATAATGTGTTTGTGTTTAATTTCTGTTATTCTTTTTTCTATTATTGGAGGGTTTATAACTTTTTTGGCTTATGGTGTTGATGGTTTAGATGTTAATAATTTAGGAAATGTCAACACGATTAAAGGCTTAAAAATTCTTCAGCTATTTACAGCGGGAGGTTTGTTTGTGGTTGCTCCAATTGTTTATGCTATGATTTCATCAAAGAATTTAATTAAAAAACTTAGCTTGGTTAATACGAGTAAACCAATTAACTATTTATTAATATTTGGGTTAATGGTTGTTTCAATTCCTTTCCTTTCTTGGGTAATTGAGTTTAATGGAAATATAGTTTTACCGGAGTTTTTGTCTGGAATAGAGCAATGGTTTAAAATAAAACAAGAAGAAGCATTAATAATGCAAAATGCTTTTTTAACTTTTGAAGGAGCGGGAGAGTTAATTATTGTTATTATACTTATTGTTATTATACCTGCTTTTGGTGAAGAGTTATTGTTTAGAGGTGTGTTGCAAAAAATATTTATCAGTTGGACAAATAATTACCACATAGGAATATGGATAACTGCTTTTTTATTTGGATTGCTTCATATGCAGTTTTATAGTTTTTTACCGATAATGCTTTTGGGAGCAATGTTTGGTTATATTTTTTATTGGTCAAAAATCGTTATGGCTACCTATTTTAGGACATTTTATTAATAATGGCAGTGTCCTTTTTCTAAGCTATTTTATGCCAGAAAGCATGGAAAATACTGACGTTTCCATTTTTGAAGAAAGCGGTAATGGAGCTATATTTTATTTAGTAAGTTTTATCCTTTCGGTTGTTATTTTCTATCTAATTCGAAAAGTGAGTCAGGAAGAATCGATAAATAATCAAAACGATGAGCCTATCTCGGTTTAATTAAAATCTTTCGTACCTTTACAAGCTACTAATCGACTTGTATTAGCGATAAAAAAATAAAGACATGAACACTATATTATTAGGATTTATCGGACCATGGCAAATAGCTTTAATTGTAGGTATCGTAGTATTGTTATTTGGAGGTAAAAAAATACCTCAATTAATGAGAGGCGTTGGTTCTGGAATTAAGGAGTTTAAAGATGGAATGAAAGAAGGAGAAGAAGGTGCTAAATCAGACGAAAAAGAAGCTGATAAACTAAATTAATTTTAGCTCTCAATAAAAGGAGTTTCATCCTTTTAAATCGATGTTCTTTTATGGGAAGTATATACATCTCTTAAAGAGATTCAACAAGATACTTCTGAAAACAAGGTAAATTGTATTCAATTAGAGCAATCTTGCCTTTCTCAAAATATTTAATTGATAACATAAACAAGTAAGTAACGTTTAAGATAGCATGAAGTTTAAATTTTTAGTCATATTATTTTTAGCAGTGGCAATTAACTGTATTGCCCAATCAAAAGATTCATCAATAACAATATTAGATGATGATCCTGTTTTAGCTGCTATTGACAGCATGATGGCCTCTGGGTATTTTGAAAGTTTAGGGTTTAATGATAATGTTGACGAGTTAAATACAAATGGTTATGCTAAAGATTCGGTTCCTGTTTTTGATAGTTTAACTTATGCCAAACGATTTGAGATATTAAATGCAAACTCTCCTTTTAGTATTGTTTACAATAGCTATGTGGTTGGCTATGTAAATCTTTATGCAAAAAGAAGAAGAAGAATTACTGCAAAAATGTTAGGGTTAGCGCCTATGTATTTTCCCATTTTTGAAGAAAATTTAGATAAGTATGGCTTACCATTAGAACTTAAATATTTACCAATTATAGAATCGGCATTAAACCCTAAAGCAAAATCAAGGGTTGGAGCAACTGGGTTGTGGCAATTTATGTACCCCACAGGGAAAATGTTCGGGTTAACGGTTACTTCTTATTATGATGAAAGAAGTGATGTGTATAAATCAACTGATGCGGCATGTAGGTATTTAAAATATCTACATAAAATGTATGATGATTGGGATTTGGCTTTAGCAGCTTATAATTGTGGGCCAGGAAATGTAAACAAAGCAATTAGACGTTCTGGAGGGAAGACCAGTTATTGGGAAATAAGAAATTATTTACCAAGAGAAACAAGGGGTTATGTTCCTGCTTTTTTAGCTGTTAATTATATTATGGCTTATGCTTCAGAGCATAACATCTATCCAAAAACGCCAGATATATCATGTTTTAAAGTAGATACTATTGGTCTTTCAGATCATTTATCTTTTGCGCAAATTTCTGAATACTTAGATATTCCTATTGAATACATTGAATTTTTAAATCCAACATACAAACAAAATTTTATTCCAAATACTGGAGAAGCAAATACACTTTGTTTACCTGTAGGAAAAATAGGGGATTTTTTAACTAATGAAAAGGCGATATATGCGCTTAAGACAGAGCAAGATAAAAAAGACAGCATTGCGTTTGCGCAAAACAAACCAATTTCTTCAACAAAAAAGGGAGGCGCAATTGTTTATAGAGTAAGGAGTGGCGATAACTTAGGAGCCATAGCACAACGTTACCATTGTAGGGTTAGCCAAATTAAAGGTTGGAATAATTTATATAGCGACAGGTTAAGTATAGGACAAAAACTATACATTTATGCAAAGCCAAGTTATGCCGTTCAAAACAAGAAAAAAGCACAAGTAGATGCACAAAAGGCGAAACCAAAATCTGATGGAAAATATTTGTATCATACAGTAAAATCAGGAGATAATCTTTGGGATATTGCTAATAAATATGAAGGAGTTAGTATTGAGCAAATTCAAAAATTGAATAAAGCGATAGATACCAAAAAACTTAAATTAGGAACCAAACTTAGAATTAAAGCAGTTGGTTAAAAACATTTTTTATGAATACAATATTTAAATATCTTATTCTATTAATAATTCCTTTAGCATTTTTTTCTTGTGATGAAATAAATGAAAGGGTATTACCAAGTTGTTCTGGTAAATCAGGAGACCTATTAATCGTGGTTGATTCATCTTATTATAATCATCAAACTGGAGAGGCTATCCAAAAAATATTTTCTCAAGAGCAATTAGGATTACCACAGCGAGAAGCGTTGTTTAATCTAATACAAGTTCCTCATAGATCTTTTGCAAGGATATTTCATACGCTTAGAAATATTATTATGGTAAATATTGAACCTGGTAGTAAAACTAAGTTAACGGTAAGAAAAGAGGTTTGGTCTGAGTCTCAATTAGTGGTTACTATTACTGCTCCATCTGATGAAATTGCAGCACAAACCATTTTAAAAAATGCAGCTGTTTTATTGGATTATTTTAATGACAAAGAGTTAGCAAGGCTACATGCAAAATATAAGGTTAATTCGCGCAGTAAAAATGCTCAATATTTAAATAAGAAGTTTGGACTCTCATTAAATTTAGATGAACTATACTTTGTTGCAGAAGAAGCTGAAGATTTTATTTGGTTGAGAAAAGAAAAAACTGCTGGAGGGCATCGAATAAGTCAGGGAATAATTATTTATACCTATCCCTATGTAAGTGATAGCACTTTTGAAGTAACTAACCTTGTTGCTAAAAGAAATTATTATACAAAGGAATATGTTTCGGGGGGTAATGAAGGTTCTTACATGGAGTCTTACAAAGATTATACTCCAGATCAAAAAGAGATTAGTTTAAGTGGTATTTATGTAAATGAATTACGTGGTTTATGGCGCATGCAAGGAGATTTTATGGGAGGACCATATATAAATTACACCTTGGTTGATGAGCAACGAAACCGTGTTATTTGTATAGATGGATACGTTTATGCTCCAAAGTTTAATAAAAGAGAGTTTTTAAGAGAACAAGAAGCATTGATTAAAACAATTACGTTTTAGCTTACTTTTAAAGCAGCAGTATTACTGAAAAAACTCCCAAACCTTTACTTGTATTGATTTTACTTTAACAAGGTGACCTTTCCTAAAAATTCATGCCACTCGTTAAAAACATCTCTTACTCTTACTTTATAAACAAAGACATCTTGAACCATAATAGTTTTTCCTTTATAGGTACCATCCCATTTTGAATCCAATTGGTAACCTTCAAAAATTAAAGTCCCCCATCTATCAAACACCAATGTCTGTACTTCTTCTAAACCAAATCCTTGTACAAAGAAAAAGTCATTTATACCATCTCCATCTGGAGTAAATACGTTTGGTATCCATATTGCATAAGCAGGTTTAATGATTACCTCTCGTCTAACTGTGTCTCTACATCCATATTGATTTTCAATGTAAAGAGAAACTATATAAGATGAATCAGTGTCTGGGTAAGTGTGTACTGGGTTATTAACTATAGAGTTTGAGCCATCTCCTAAATCCCAATCCCAGATAGTTGCTATTTGAGATTGATCATAGAATTCAATTTCTCTATCATAAACATCCGTTATTTCTGGCTCAATAGTAAAATCTGCCAATGGAATAGGATTAACCGTAATCATGTTGGTTTGAATGTCAGAAGATATACATCCTTTATCTGAAGTTGCTGTTAAACTAATATCATAAGACTTAGTTGCCACTCGAGAAACATTTTGGAAGCAATAACTTGGGTTTTGTCCTCCAGCGCCTGAACCATCACCAAAATCCCACTGATAAGAAGCAATAATTCCGGAACTTATTGAAGAGGTATTGTCTAATGTTATACATACCGGAGCACAAGCTGCTGTATCTGGCCCAAAATCAATTACTGGTAATGGATTTACAACTACACCAATAGTTGCAGAATCAACACATCCATTATTTGTTGTTACAATTAACGTTGTAGGAATTACTCCTTCGGTACCAAAAACAATATTTGGGTTTTGAAGATTTGAACTTCCTATTCCATTAAAATTCCAATTCCATTGTACATTACTATTTACAGTATATAAATTTGAAATAGTTGACAAGTCATTAAATTCAGTAGTATCATTTAAACAAACTTCAGTAGGTGTAAAATTAACTACTGGCAATGGCCAAACTTCTACTTGCTGAGCTAAAGTATCTTTACATCCATTATCAGTAGTAACTATTAACTGAGTATTATAAACACCTTCACTTAAATAGTTTTCTGCAGGGTTTTGAACTATTGAATTATTTCCATTGCCAAAACTCCATTGCCACCCATTTATGTTTCCAGTCGTAACATTTGATAAGTCATTAAATACTAAAGATGTTCCAAAACAAGTATTTATAAATGAATAATTGGCAACTGGCATTGGATGTATAACGATAGGCTGTACAATTGTATCGGCACATCCAAAAGCTGTAGTAACAATCAATTCTACATTATAGTTTCCAGCCCCAGGAAAAAAGTTTGTTGGATTTTGATTGGTATTATCAACTGTCCCATTATTGTCAAAATCCCAATCCCAATTTGTAATTACTCCTCCATTAGCATTAGATAAGTCATAAAACCAAGCTGCTGCATTTAAACAAACATCATTTACTGCAAATGCTGCCGTTGGCACATTATATACATCAATATTAACTGTTGTTGTATTTGTACAGCCACTATCTGATGTTACCGTTAATGTAATTGTGTAATTCCCTGAAGTACCATAAGTATATGGAAGAGGGTTTTGCAAAATACTTGTTCCAGCCATATCCCCATAATCCCAAGCCCAAGCAGTGATTGAACCTGTTAATACATTTGAGTTATTTATAATTGTAGTAGCCGTTCCTACACACTCACTTGTTGCTGTAAAACTTGCTACAGGAACAGGATCCACAGCTACTAACATTGTTATTGAATCTACACATCCTAATGCTGTCGTTACTAAAAGCTCTACAGTATAATTACCTGCTGCTGGATATCCATTAGTTGCGTTTTGCGAAGTATTATCTACTGTTCCATCATTCTGAAAATCCCAATCCCAATTGGTTATTGTTCCTCCATTTGGTACTGATAAATCAGTAAAACCTGTTGCAGATCCAAAACACTCATTGGTAAAAGTAAATGCTGCAGTTGGCTGAGCCGATACACTAACTACAATTGTAGTATCATGAAAACAGCCATTACTGTCTATAATATTCAAGCTCACTGGATAATTCCCTACTCCTCCTGGAAAAACATATGTAGGGTTTTGATTCATATCGTCTACAGTTCCATTGTTATCAAAATCCCAATTCCAGAATTGAACCCCTGAAGAACCTAACACCGAAATATCATTAAACAACGAGTTTGCACCTGCACAAGCAGTACTTGGTGTGAAATTAGCAACAGGAATGCTAAAAACATCAACATTTACATTAATTACATTAGTACAACCACTATCCGATGTTACTGTTAGCATAACACTATATGTACCTGGCACAGTATAATTATATGTTGGGTTTTGTAAAATAGAAGTATCAGCAATAGTTGATGGATCTCCAAAATCCCATTGCCAAGCAATAATATTTCCAGTAAGAACATTAGATAAGTCATTAAAAGTAGTTACTGTACCTAAACATTCATTTGTTCCTGTAAAATTAGCTACAGGGATTGGATTCACCACAATAGGTATTGTTATTGAATCTACACATCCACCAACTCCAGTAATGTGTAATTCAACATTATATGTTCCTGGACCTGGAAAGGTAAATGATGAATTTTGATTCACATCATCTACAGTTCCATTGTTATCAAAATCCCATGCCCAACCAGCAAGATTAGCTAAAGGTGTAGAAGTATCGGTAAATATCGATGGACTACCATCACAAACAGATGGAGTAATAAAATCAGCCACTAAACCTCCTAAAGGATCAACTGGAATAATAGTATCGTGAGTACATCCATTTGCAGTCGTTGTTGTGAGTGTGACGTTGAAAGGCCCTCCAAGGGGGAAAATGTGGTTGGGCGGATTTTGCCCATTAAATACAGGAGAACCATCTCCAAAATCCCAAATCCAACCAGTAATATTTCCTCCTAAAGAAACTGATTGATCAGTAAATCCAACTGGTTGACCTGGACAACCAACATTTGCAAGAAAATCACTTGTAGGGGCAGGGTATACTGTAATAGAAAAAGTTTCTATTCCACATAAGTTCGTTACTACAATATTACCAACTTGTACTGTCGCATTATTAGCAGCAGTAAAAACAGGTATATCACCCGATCCAGAAGCTGCTAAACCAATTGCAGGATTATCATTTGTCCATGTATTTCCTATAGGAAAGACGAAAGGACCAATATTATTACCAGCACAGGTATCTACATCTGGCAACTGATTCGTAGCACATGGTATAGTAAAAGTACCTGTTGATGCTGGATACATACCACAAGCATCTTGCGTATAAATAGTAGTAGATTGATTTGCAGTAACAACTACAGAAATAGGCACTCCGCATGAAACTCCTGGAAAATCATAAGCAACCCACTCGCCATATGTATTAGCTTGAGTACAAGCAGCAAAGGGTACTAAAGGAGTAAAACAACCAGGTAAATTAGCCGCAGGTGTATTTAGCGGTGATGCTAATGTTGTTGCCCCTGTAATAGTCGTAGGGACACCATTTACGGTAATGGTTACTGTTAATGAGCTTGCTCCAAAAGAAGCTCCATGCCAATGTTCAATCCAAATTCTTAAATCTCCATTACAATTGGTACAATAACCTAATTGAACTGCGTGAGCGTTAACTTTTGAATTTATTGCATCAAACGAAAATATTATCAATAATATTAATAGGTATTTATAGTATTTCTTCATGTAAGCTAAAATTTAGATATTATTGGATTCTTAAATGTACACTAAAAAGACGGATTTATTACTTTTAGGTTGCCTCTTGTTAATTAATAATGGTGTTTTTTTTAAAATTTAAAGCATAAAGCTTATTTTGTTATAAAATTCGATGAATCAATTACTTTTAACGATTAAAAAGAAAAAAGCCTCCCGAACTAAATCGAGAGGCAATTTTATAAGAAAAAGGTAACGTTTTTTGTTCCGAAGAACTCCAAACTATATTGAAGACGTAAATTAATTAATATGGTTGCCTCTAATAATGAAATTATTTTAGAGCAATCACTTTCATCAATTAAACCACGGTATTCATCAAGTATATCTCTTATTTGGAAAAGTATCTTTTTGGAAGAGTAATATTATCAAATGTAGCAAATTGAATATAAGTAAACAGTTCACCATTCAAATACCCATACATTCTATCAACATCATACTCAAATTCTGTTAAATCTTTTGGATCTTGAAGCTTTCTAAAATTAGGCATGTGATAAATAACAATCTCATTACTCCCTCCTATAAAATCAACTACTTTCATACTCATAAACGGAGGTGATGCAATAGTTGAGTCTATTTTTTCTTTTGGAGATTCTACATCAATCATCTCATAATATATTTTTCGATACCTACTTACATACTCATTAAGAATAGCCGTATCAACAGGAATAACTTTATTAGAACCTATATCAGATAAAGTAAACTGACCTTTATTATTGTTAATAACAAATGATTCCTCTGGAGTTTCAAAATAATTAATCTCAATACGCTTAATTTCTTTAGGTAAGTACCTAAAAACAACTGCATCACGCCATTGCTCTGGTTCAGTAAAAAAACGAGTAGTTAAATACCCATAATTACCAGGTATATACATAATAAAGGGCACTGAAGACTTTACGCCTTCTGTTTCCAATACCATATAAGTTCCTTGATGGTCATTTGTTGATCCTCCAACATAATACGTTTTACTTGGTTCGTCTTCATCCTGATAGATTTCTACCTTAGTAGCACTTGTTGCTATTTGAGTTACAACATTATTAAATGCAGTTTTAGGCACTGGAGATCGAACATCAATTCTACTAAATGTTTTCATTAGCAATCTAATATTATCAGGTCTTGCTACGTATTCTCCATCAACCATCCAAGCATCTTCTGTTTTTATAAGTGTTACTTTTTGCCCTTTAGCATCAGTAATAAATATCTTAGTAATACTCGCAGTATCTTTAATAGCAAAATCAGATTTTGCACCTTCCATATCATCTATAGTTCCTTGTTTTACATTGTTTGTCTTAATGTAAATAAAAGTTGCTACAGCAATTAAAATCACTACAAGTACTATTAAAATCTTATTATTTTTCATCATCTATTTTGTAAATTTTTTCTTTCTATCATAATAATGAGCAATTCCAAACAATAATATTAATCCTATCGGTAAAATGGTATTGATTAATTGCCAATCAAATTTATCGTTCTTCAATATTTTTTTATCCAACAAACGTATCTTCAATTTTTTAGACCTTACACTCATTAAGCCACTATCATCACATAAATAACCCATTACATTCAACATAAAGTCTCTATTTCCATACTCTTGACGAGTAAAGCGATCAAAACCTAATGCTAAATATTCTCCTGTTCTTTTATTTACATGATTTCTTGCAACATCACCATCAGCAATAACTATCATCTTATTTTCAATACTTTCTTCTTTAAAATTAATCTCATTAGCATCTGTTATTTTTGGAGTCATTCTATTTTTAAATACCGACTCAAACTTTCCTTCTAATAAAACGGCTATAACTTGATGCCCCTTATTAAACTGTGTTTGGTCTGGCTCAAAGCGAACCATGTCCAACCCAATTCTAGTTGGAGCATTACTCACTTTAGAATATTGAGATGTTTTTAATAAACCAGTTTTCCTAATTCCTTTTTTAGCAATCGTATCTATTGTACTTACAAACTCTCCTTTTAATGCATTTAAATTATTTACAATGGGATGATTATTTGCTGGCGTTAATAAAGGAAAGAAAAACCATGGAAACATTTCTACTTTCGGTTGATTACCCACTACACCTGTTGTAATAGGAATT
>JAESUI010000192.1 GCA_016763135.1 Flavobacteriales bacterium | reverse complement strand
GTCATGCTGGATCTAATTGTCTTATTCCAGGTGATTGTCAACAAAACCCAACACTTACACCTGGAACTACCGTATGGGTTAGATTATGGGAATACGGAGGAACTCCATTTGGACCATTTGATATATGTGCTTATGATCCAGGGTCACCGGGTGCTCCGAGTAATTGTGGAAATGCAACCGTTATAGCTGGCCTACCTTATTCTAATTCTGGTGCAACAACTTGTTGTAGAGGTAACACTTATAATTCATCTGATGGATGCTTGAGCGCCTACCAAGATGGTGAAGACTTTTTATATGAATACACTCCTGCAGCAAACGAAACAGTCGACATTACATTAACAGGAACATCCTCTTATACTGGTATTTTTGTAACAGATGCTTGCCCAAGTGCAGGTGGAGTAAATTGTACAGCTAGTGCGACAAGTACATCTGGAAACCCAACTTTATGTGGTGTAAATTTAATAGCTGGAACAACTTATTACTTTATGGTTGATACAGACCCAAATCCGGATTGCACACCTTTCAATCTGAATGTAACAAGCTCAAGCACACCTAGTTGCGGACTAAATTATACTGCTAGTAATATTGGTTTTGCTCCAGACCTAAATGCAGGAACAAATATAGCCCTACCTATTGATGATAGGTTTAGTTCAAGTTACGTCTCTTTAGGATTCAATTTCTGCTTTAATGGTTATGAATTTACACAAGGTTTAATCTCATCTAATGGCTATGTAATTTTTGACCCTATTGGTTGTGCTAGTAATCTACCTACAGCAAATGCAGCTCCTGGAGATTACTCTGCATATTCAATAAATGCAGCTATCCCAAATATAAATGATGCTCCAAGAAACAGCATCATGTTTCCTTGGCAAGATATTGACCCTTCTCTGGGAGGAACAATAAGATACCAAGTTTTAGGTACAGCTCCAAATAGAAGGTTTGTTATAACTTTTGACCAAATACCTTATTATAGCTGTAACTCTTTATTATTTACTGGTCAATTAAAATTATTTGAAACAACGAATGATATTGAGATGCATATTGCAACTAAAGTAGTATGCTCTGGCTGGAATGGTGGTGATGCAATTATTGGCTTACATAATTACAATGGAACAATAGCTGTACTTGGAAATAATTATCCTACAAATTGGACGATGACTAATCAAGCTATAAGATTTACTTACAATTGTCCGGGACCATGTATAACAGTACTCCCTGTAACATTGATAGATTTTGATGGACTACCGCATGAAAATTACAACTTACTAGAATGGAGTACCGCTAGTGAAATAAACAATGACTATTTCATTTTAGAAAGATCTAATGACGGCAACACATTTGAGGAAATAGCAACTATCGATGGAGCTGGTAACTCTAATTCATTATTAAAATACAGCTATCAGCATAACAATCCAAATGAGCTTGAGTATTACCGGCTAAAACAAGTTGATTTTGATGGGAAATATGAATACTCTAAAATAATAGCTGTAAGCGCTGAAAGAGATATTACTGTAAATATTTATCCAAACCCATCAAAAGATAATTTATTCTTTAGTTTAAGTGAAAGCAATGATGAAATCTATACAATAGTGTATACAAATGTACTTGGAAGTGTAACCAAGGAGAATATAAGTATTATGAAGGGATCTAATACCTACCAAGTGAATGAGTTTAGTCAACTAACTTCTGGAATTTATTTTGTTCAAATACTGAATGGTGCTAACGAAGTAATTAAGACTCAGAAGATTATTAAAGAATAATTTATGAGAAAAGTAATAACAGTTTTCTATTCAAGCATGTACAAACCTAATGGAGACATGACAATAACTGAAAAGTTAATTATCTCTGTTATTACCATTAGCATACTAATAATGGTTCCCGTTATTTTCTTGTTTTAACAATAAAAAGGACTTTAATAAAAAAGAGCAGCTTAATATAAGCTGCTCTTTTTTATTTATACGAAACCTAATTCGTGAAATATATTCTAATAATCTCTTTTTAATGAGAGGACTCTCCTTTATTAAACATTAGAATAGCGATTATCGACCCGATAATTACAACAGCCATTGTCAATGCTTGAACCAATTGAGTTTCAACAGAAAAACTTAAATAAGAAAATTGAAACGGAACTAAGATTAAAAAAGCGATAATCGCTAATGCTATCATTTTATTTTTACTCATACTTCTAAATTTTATGTCATAAAGATATAAAAAAATCGGAGCTACAAACTCCAATTTTAATTTTATTATAAAGTACCTCTTTTTTCTTGTTCTCTTTCTATAGATTCAAATAAGGCTTTAAAGTTACCTGCTCCAAAACCTCTTGCACCCATTCGTTGAATAATTTCAAAAAACAAAGTTGGTCTATCTTCTAGTGGTTTTGTAAATATTTGTAATAAATATCCCTCTTCATCCGCATCAATCATAATTCCCAAAGATTTCAATTTCTCGATATCTTCTCCAAGCTCATGATTGTGAGCTGTTAGTCTTTCAGGCACTGTTCTGTAATATTCATCAGGAGGTGTACTTAAAAATTCAACTCCTTTTGCTCTCATTTTAGAAACGGTATCAATAATATCATTAGTAGCTACCGCTATATGTTGAACTCCAGAACCTTCATAAAAATCTAAATACTCTTCAATTTGAGATTTTTTTGCAGCTTTTGCTGGTTCATTTATTGGAAACTTAATTCTACCATTTCCATTACTCATTACTTTACTCATTAAAGCTGAATATTCAGTATGAATTTGTGAATCATCAAATGACAAAAAGTTTTCAAACCCCATTACATCTTCATACCACTTTACCCAAACATCCATTTGTCCCCAACCAACATTTCCTACCATGTGATCAATAAATTTCAATCCCATCGGTTCTGGATTATAATCAGATTCCCACTTTGTAAAGCCTGGCAAAAATTGACCTTTGTAATTTTTACGCTCTACAAACATGTGAATAGTTTCTCCATAAGTATAGATTCCTGCTCTAACCACTTCTCCATCTTCATCAGTCTCTACTGTTGGCTCCATATATGATTTTGCTCCTCTAGAAGTTGTTTCTTCATATGCTTTTCTTGCATCCTCAACCCAAAGAGCAATCACTTTTACGCCATCACCATGTTTTACAATATGATCGTTTATTTCTGATTTTGAATTTAAAGGTGTAGTTAAAACTAACTTTATTTTATCTTGTGTTAACACATAAGAAACAGAATCTTAGCTTCCTGTTTCTAACCCTTTATAAGCATGCGATTGAAACCCAAATGCTGTTTTATAAAAATGAGCCGCTTGTTTTGCATTTCCCACATAAAACTCAACATAATCAGTCCCTAAAAGAGGAAGGAAATCTTGTG
>JAESUI010000015.1 GCA_016763135.1 Flavobacteriales bacterium | reverse complement strand
TGTTTCAAAAAATAGTAGAACATTATGATGTTGTTCCTTTTAGTGAAGCTATTTTAGCTTGGGTAATTATTGGAACTAATTTAGTAATGATGTTTGGTTTAATTTCGAGTGGAAGCACAGAGGAAGATATCTTAAGAATAAATGCAACAGATGGTTCTTCTACTGATATAGATTATGATGGAGAAACTGAGGAAGTGGCTTCTTCGGGAGATAAAAGTCAGCCAGAATAATTACATTTGTTTTCTAAATTTATTACAATGAGATACCACGCGATAGACAATTCATTATACATTCAAAATAGATCAAATTTTGTAAAGCATTTAAAGCCAAAATCATTGGCAGTTTTTAATTCCAATGATATGATGCCTACCAATGCTGATGGGTTGATGCCTTTTCGTCAGAATAATGATTTATTGTATTTAAGTGGTGTAGATCAAGAAGAATCTGTTTTAGTGATTTTTCCAGAAGCTTCAAATCCAAAACATAGAGAAATTTTATTTGTGAAAGAGACAAGTGAGTTGATTGCGATTTGGGAAGGAGAAAAGTTGAACAAAGAAAGCGCAACAAAACAATCGGGAATAGAAACGATTTACTGGACCTCACAGTTTGAACAAATATTTCATTCTTTAGTAGTTGAAGCAGAAACAATTTATCTAAATCAGAATGAGCATTTAAGAGCCATTACAACTGTTGAGACTTGTGACGATAGATTTAGAAGAGACTGTAAAGCAAAATATCCTAATCATAGTTATATGCGTTTAGCACCAATTATGAGAACGTTGAGGCCAATTAAATCTCAATTGGAAATTGATACGATTCAAAATGCTTGCGATATTACTGAAAAAGGGTTTAGAAGAATTTTAGATTTTGTTAAGCCTGGTGTAATGGAATATGAAATTGAAGCAGAATTTTCTCATGAATTTTTAAGAAATAGATCAAGAGGTTTTGCTTACACACCAATTATTGCTTCTGGAAAAAATGCTTGTGTGTTACATTATATAGAAAACAATTTAGAATGTAAAGCTGGTGATGTAATATTGTTGGATGTTGGTGCTGAGTATGCCAATTATGCCTCAGATATGACGCGTTGTGTTCCTGTAAGTGGAAAGTTTACTGACAGACAGAAAGACGTTTATAATGCTGTTTTAAGAGTTATGAAGGGAGCAACAGGAATGTTAGTTCCAGGAACAAATCACGATGAATATCATGAAGAAGTTGGGCGACTAATGGAATCGGAATTAATTGGTTTAGGATTAATTGATAAGACTGATATTGCCAATCAAGATAAAGGAAATCCATTGTATAAAAAATATTTTATGCATGGAACCTCTCATCACATGGGATTAGATGTTCATGATGTAGAAAATAGACATAGACCTTTTGAAGAAGGAATGGTGTTAACTGTTGAGCCAGGGATTTATATTGCAGAAGAAAGTTTAGGAATTCGTTTAGAAAATGATGTGTTGATTACCAATGATGGTCAGCACGATTTAATGCGAAACATTCCATTAGAAGCTGAAGAGATAGAAGATCTAATGAACTCATAGCTTAATCTTGCTGTGAAAGAACAATCTATAAAATTTAAAAGCATTAATGTAGCTTTTACCGATGAAGGTAAAGGGAAAGCTGTGGTTTTTTTGCACGGATTTTTAGGATCAAAAGAAATGTGGAAACCTTTTGCCAAGGAGCTATCTATAACACAACGTGTAATTACTATTGATTTATTGGGGCATGGAAATACAGATTGTTTAAGTTATGTGCACACTATGGAGGAAATGGCTGAAGCAGTTGAGGCAGTGATGCATCATTTAAAATTGCGTAAATACTTCTTGGTTGGGCATTCTTTAGGAGGTTATGTGAGTTTAGCCATTGCTGAAAACAATCCTGATAATATAAAGGGATTGGTTATGTTTCACTCATCAGCAAAAGGAGATATTAAACAGAAAAAAATTGATAGAGGTAGAGCGATTAAAATAATAAAAAAGAATGCTAAAGTATTTATTAATGAAGCTGTCCCAAATTTATTTAATACTAATTATAAACCTCACAAAAGAGGGGTAGCTCAAATTAAAAAAATAGCATTAAACACTTCTAAACAAGGAATCGTAGCGGCTTTAGAAGGGATGAAAAATAGGGTAGACAGAGAGATTATTTTAAAATTTGCTCCTTACCCTGTATTATACATCATAGGTGAGGAAGATAATATTTTACCGTATCAAGATTTGATAGGTCAAGCAAAATTACCAGAAAATGGAGGTTATTTGTTACTCAAGAATGTTGGGCACATGGGTTTTATTGAGTCTAAAAAAGAAACCTATAAAGCAATAAAGAAATTCATATTAGAGAATTAATTTTCCTTTCGATAGTTATCGGAAGAAGGGAGAAAAAAGAGAGGTGTTATTTCCCGTTAAATTCAGACATTGTTCTGCCTAAACCAATTGTTCCAAACCCTTTAATTACTTGGATTGCTTTTTCTAATCTCTCAGAAAGTAGTTCTTGTTCTTCAAGAGCAAAATCGCCAAGTACATGATTGATTTGTTTTCCTTTTACAAATTCACTTCCAACACCAAAACGTAAACGAGCAAAATTGGCATTTCCTAAAGATCTAATAATGTCTTTTAATCCATTATGTCCACCATCACTTCCTTTCCCTTTTAAACGAATAGTGCCAAAAGGTAAAGCAATATCATCAGTAATAACTAAAAGGTTTTCGGGTTTAATTTTTTCTTTTTGAAGATAGTAGTTAACAGTTTTTCCACTTAAATTCATAAAGGTGGATGGCTTAACTAAAATAAATGTTCTGCCTTTAAATTTTATCGTGGCAGTATCTCCAAGCTTATTAGGCTCAAAAAAAATAGTGGAAGCCTTAGCTAAAGCATCCACTATTTTAAAACCTATGTTATGTCGAGTATTTTCGTATTCAGAGCCAATGTTGCCCAGTCCTACTATTAAATACTTCATAATTGCAATTATTCAGCAGGAGCTGCTTCTTCTTTTTTAGCTTCTCCATCTGCAGCTGGTGCATCACCATCTTCTCCTTCAGCACCTTCTTCTTCAGCACCTTCTTCTTCAGCACCTTCTTCTTCCTCTTCATCAACAGCTGCTCTACTCATCTTAACAGCAACAACAACTGCATTTTCAGCACCTAAAAATGTAAGTCCAGGGTAGTCTATTTCTCCAACTTTAATAGATTGACCAATTCTCAATTCAGTAATATCTATTTCAATATTTTCTGGAATAGCAGATGGTAAACCATTAATCGCTAGTATTTTTTTAGCAGTTCTTAATGTACCACCGTTAGCAATACCTTTAGATCTTCCTGTAAGTTTTACTGGAATTTTCAATGTTACAGCTTTGTCTTCAAATACTTCTAAAAAATCAATATGCAACACTCTGTCAGTAACAGGGTGAAATTGAACTTCTTTAAGAATTGCTTTGAATTTTGCTCCTTCTACATCTAAGTCAATAAAATATACTTCTGGAGTATTAATAATTTTATTAAACTTTATTTCGTTTACAGTAAAATGAATATTTTCTTTACCTCCGTATATTACACAAGGTATTTTTTCTTCTTTTCTAAGGATGTTAGCACTGGCTGTTCCTCTTTCTGCTCTTTTGTTTCCGCTTAACGCTACAGATTTCATTTTATAATGGTTTAAATAATTAACAAATAAATGCTTCACTAATCGATTGGTGATTAGTTACTTTTTTCATAATATCAGCGAACAAATCAGCTACAGAAATCACTTTAATCTTATTACTTTGCTTTTTCAAAGGAATAGTATCTGTAACAATAAGTTCAGTTAGTTTTGAATTTTCAATTCTTTCGTATGCATCTCCAGATAGGATAGCGTGCGTTGTCATAGCTCTTACGCTTGTCGCACCATTTTCCATCATCAAGTCAGCTGCTTTAGTTAATGTTCCAGCTGTATCAACCATATCATCAACAATAATAACATCCTTTCCTTCTACTTCTCCAATTAGGAACATATCAGAAATTATATTAGCCTTTTTTCTTTGCTTGTAGCAAACAACTACGCCACAATCTAAATACTTAGCATAAGCATTTGCTCTTTTTGTACCTCCCATGTCTGGCGAAGCCATCATGAGGTTAGGTAAGTTTAAGCTTTGTATATATGGGATAAAAATAGTTGATGCAAATAAATGATCAACTGGTACTTCAAAAAATCCTTGAATTTGATCTGCGTGTAAATCCATTGTCATGATACGAGTTGCACCCGCAGCTTCTAACATTTTAGCAACCAATTTAGCACCTATCGGTACCCTTGGTTTGTCTTTTCTGTCTTGTCTTGCTAAACCAAAGTAAGGCATAATGGCAACAACTCTTCGAGCAGAAGCTCTTTTTGCTGCATCAGCCATCATCAATAATTCCATTAAATTATCTGCTGGAGGTACTGTAGATTGTATGATAAATACATCTGCTCCACGAACAGATTCTTCAAATGACGGCTGAAATTCACCATCACTAAAGGTGTTTACAATCA